>NZ_JAAKEF010000015.1:0-52764 GCF_011039055.1 Adlercreutzia sp. ZJ154 | reverse complement strand
CGGGGCTTTATGAGCTTTGAGGCGCTGAGACGTCGCTGCTTGCTGGTGCTTGGACACAAACGAGAACCCAACAAGCCCATCCCGCTGTTTACAAGCAGTGACAAGAGAAAGGAGGATGCTAACTAGCGAACAACAGGTCAATTGAGATGGGCTCGATGCCTCCCCCACGCAAGTCGTAACATATTCGATTTTTTGGCTTTTGGTCATCTTTTTTAAAGCCGCTCTAAGGAGGGCTTAGGTTTGTGTGCCCTCTTTTTGCCCTCAAGTGTTGATTAGAGGTTAGATTCTCTTTGTTTTACCTGGTCAGGCATAAGTTTTGGCTATTTATCCCACACGTTTTAAGACTTACCCTACCTGGTCGAACATTAGTGGCCAACTTGTTTACCAAAACCCCTATACCCGTAGAAAAACTAAACGATCCACTCTTGGATTTCTTTTCCTTCAAGAATATCTGCAATTCTCCTGCATGCTCTACCGTCTCCATATGGATTACTCGCCTTGGACATAGCATTATATGATTGCGTATTGTCTAACAGCTCCGTAAAGGCATCGTATATCTTATTCTCGCTCGTACCAACCAGTCTGAGAGTCCCAGCCGCAAGGCCCTCGGACCTTTCGGTCGTGTCCCTCATTACCAAAACTGGCTTTCCAAGACCTGATGCTTCCTCTTGGATTCCGCCACTGTCTGTTAGAATTAGATAGCTTCTGGCAAGAAAATTATGAAAATCAAGAACCCCTAAAGGCTCAATGATGCGCAATCTGTCAAAACCATCAAGCACTGAATGCGCAGCCTCCCGAACAGCGGGATTCATATGAATAGGATAGAGAGCTTTCGTGTGAGGATGCTCCTCCATTACCCGCCTAATCGCCCTAAACATGTCGTGCATAGGAGCACCTAAGTTCTCTCTTCTATGTGCCGTAATCAATATCAGATGACTATCTTGCGCCCATTCAAGGTATTCGTTTTCATAATCCTGCTTTACGGTTGTTGCCAATGCATCTATCCCCGTATTTCCCGTCACATATACGTTGCTAACCTTTTTTTGCTCATTCTCAAGATTACGTTTCGACAACAAAGTTGGAGCGAAATAATACTCGCTAACAATATCTACTGCTTGCCTGTTGAACTCTTCCGGCCAAGGACTATCAAGGTCGTAGGTTCTCAGCCCGGCCTCAACATGTCCGACTGGAATATGCAAATAGAAGCAAGCCAAAGCAGCAGCAAAACTTGTCGAAGTGTCACCATGTACAAGCACGCAGTCAGGCTGCTCCGCCTCAAGCACCGTCCTTAATCGCGTCAAAATGTCGCATGTGATATCAAAAAGAGTCTGGCTTGGCTTCATGATCGAAAGATCATAGTCCGGACTAACACCAAATACGCGAAGTACCTGGTCGAGCATTTCTCTATGCTGTCCGGTTACGCAAACAACTACCTCAAACGCATCGTGCCTAGATTTCAATTCATTTACCAACGGACACATCTTGATCGCCTCCGGCCTCGTACCAAAAACAAGCATGATCTTCTTTTTGGATGTTCTGGATTTCATGTGATTCCGTCCTCATTTCTGACCTTTCCTAAGCCGTACACAGCTTTCCCATGAGGTTTTATGTGTACGCCGCTGAATCCTCCTGGATTTAGTGGATGCATCATCCCGCCATGCCCCCTACCATGAGGTAAGGGATACGGACAGCACAACAACATCAAAGAACAAGGGGTATAAGAAACCACAGGCCCGCGTCCTTCGATTGATCCTGTGGCAGCGGGCACAATCCGCCGCCGCAGGCTGGCAACCTGCACCCCAAAATAGGAGCCCTGTATGGGGATGCAAAGAAACCGTCAATAATGAACTGGCAGGGTAGAACCCGCGGGAAACAATATCACGAGAGTTACTTGCGCTAGAAAGAATGGAGGTCGGCAACCCCGGCGTGCTAAGGCCATCTGGAAGCTGCTTGTAGCTGACCGCACAAAGCTTATCTTGGCACCCAAAGCCAGACCCTGGCAAGACCAAGAGATACTCGATGCGGCTGCAACAGCCAAGCGAGACACAGCCTTTGAAGAAATAGCCTGCGCACTTATAGGAGATGACGATAACCATCGTGAACTGCGCCGAGCATACCTCATGTTTCAGGTCTTCTACGAGTGGACAGACGCAGACTTTTTCAGCGAGCAGGAGATGAAAAGATTCCTTGATAACTGGATAAGCCAGACACAAAACAGTGGGACCAAAGAGATTGCCACAGCGGCGGGAAGCATCAAGAATGTAAAGAAATACATCCTGAACGCCTACAGAACGGACAGGACCAACGCCTACGCTGGAAGCATCAATCGCAAGATCAAGGACATGAAACGGCGCGTGTGTGGGTTTACAAACTTCAAGAGTATGAGACGACGCCTTTTGCTCGCATTCGGGTATCCGCCAATGAACAAGGGAGGTGTATCCCTTCCCAATCACAACAAGTAGACCGCAAAAAGTTGATCCTCCGGCTACTTGGAGGTGAGGCACTTGGTATAGGTTTTTAAGGTTTGACATCAACTTTTTTGAAAAACCCCTATAAGGGGTCTGGGTAGAGGTGCCCTAAAATTGGCCTAGCTTGGAATCGTAATCACATCCCCATAGCTATCTTCTCTTTAGCCGAGACAGAAACATATACAACACAGGTTTGAGGTCGCTTCTTCCCAGATAATACTTGCATTTCGCCGCGCGCAAGTCTCCAATCCACCTGAAAAGAGAACAACCTCCCTTCAGAACGCGCTCCTTAAAATCAGACGGTTCAACCATCGCTGTAAATCCAGGGCTCTCAACCTTTTTGTAGCTATTTTCATCCAGATGTCCCTGGATCATAGACCTCGCCCAAAGAAGCGGCAGATTCATTCCTGCGCAGGTAGAAGCATAGCTCCAGGTTGAGTTTCTGAAATTAATCTCGCCAAAATATAATTCTCCGGTATCGCTCTCAAGAAACTCAATTTCAAAAATGCCTTCAAACCCTATGTCTTGAAGCATTGATTTTAGACTCGGATACACATTACCCTTATTACTGAAGCTTCTAACCGTCATAAGCGGACTATAACTTATTGGTAATTTATAGTCATATGTGGATTCAATCGAAAGAAACACATCGCTTCCATGGTTACAGCTATATCCCTCCAGACAATACTCATTTTCCTTGGTTATGTAACGTTGAAGCATTACTACCTGACTTGAGATCTTTAAAAACGCAGCCTCCAAATCATCCTTGCTCTCGCAAATAAACATATCATCTTTCCAGCCACTAACTGTCGAATCTATGGCTTTCGTAATGATTGGGTAAGTGATGTCATCAGGAATCGTCCCCCGCTCTACGACAACCGAATCAAGAAACATCAAACCATGCTTTTTGGCCAGCATGCCAATTGTCTGTTTGTTTAAGTATTCGCTTATACGACCAACTGACCCCGCATTGAAAAAGTAGAAGTTATCCTTTAACTCGTCGAAATGCTTATCGAAAAAGCATGCAGTTGTGTCATCACATGAAAAGACGAAGGGAGGAAACGTTGGATTAGAAAAGCGTCTCAATAATAGTTCCAATCCCTCTTCTCGGCTATTCACATAATGTACTTCAGAAAGGTATTTACTTTTTGAAGCCCAAGGTGCTTTACCTTTTATGATAATCGCAACAGGAGAGATACCCTCCTCGCCCAGACTTCTAATCACACCGAGCGGATTATAGTGCTCCTCAGCAAATACAATAAACAAATGATCACGCAAGCTCATTACCCCTAACGTCTCCGTCCAAAATACATTCGCTTTAGAAGAGCATCAAAAATATTCGGCTTTCTTTTCTTGAGTTCAACCTCGCCAAAAGAACAGAACTGCTCATTATTAGCAGCACAAAAAGAGTCTAGTGATGCGAAATCCTCTTCCTTCATCGTATTCGGGTGATAGCAAAACGTAACAACTTGAAAAGGCAGCTTGCGGCATCGACCAGATTGCTGAGGGATAAAATAGAAACCATCCATGTAATACGTATCGTTCGCGATCGTATCACTTATTACTCTGATGTCACTATTCTTTCTTATTGCGTCAAGCGTTACATTATCGAACGTGTGAGCTGGCGCAAAAAATATTTCGGGCACTATCCCATGATCGGTCAAGATTTGATAACCTTTTTTTATTTTTTCTGCCTGTTCTTGATATGAAAGGCCAGCAAACTCGCTTTTCATATTTACCGGGTTTATGCCGCCATCATTCGTCACAAATTGATGACAGTATCCATGAAGAGCGGGGGTCCAGCCCTTTTTGCACCACATAGTTGCAAGTTCCCAAAAACCCTCGTGATGCCCATACGAAATCAAATCCGAATCACAATTGTTTGGAATGACGCCAAAAATCGGCTTTATTCCATAGTTATCAAGCACATGCTCTATGCGTCGCCATTTTTCTAGATTCATATACTCAGAAGCATCATCGAGTCTAATAATATACTGCGACATAGTAACCCTCTTGCTATTTTAACTCATTCCATTCTTTCTTCGCGTCCCTGTAAAAGCAGAGAGCACAAGCGCCTAAACTCACCCCAACAGCCACAACCGTAATCGCAAATCCGGCAACATCAACCCCCAAATTAATGAAATGAGTCCAAGCAAAAATCAAAGCACCGAGTATCGCATTGAATATCGAAATACGCATAAGATCCGACCATGGGAAAATGTGCCTCACATTTATCCCGACAATCTTTGTTGAGTAATTCAGCTGCGCAAAAGCAACTACTGCCATACTAATAACCGTTGCCCACGCTGGTCCAATTGGGCCAAACAACACGCACAACACAAAGCTAAAGCCTAGATTCAACATCAAAGCTAGAAGCGAGGAATACAAGACGAAGCGCGTTTTCCCCGTGGTATTGAGAACTATTCCAAAGTACGTTGTCCTAAAAAGAAGGACAAGGGAATAAACTTGAAAAATGCTTGACCCTGGAAGATATTTTTCAGAATACAAAACCGCAATTATTTGAGGAGCAAACACTATGCAAATCATCGTGAGATAAGACGTGAGATAGAACCCCAGTTTTACTGCCCTTTTCCATAGTGCAATAGCTTCTTCCGCGTTACCGTCCTTAAAGTACTTAGTCATTTTCGGCATTATTACCGCCGTTAATGATGTTGAGAAAATATAGAGAGGTAGCTCTTTTGCTGCATTCGTATATATCGCAAGAACATCCGTATCAAAGAAGTAGCCAATAACCAGCTTGTCAACCTCAATGTTGGCAGTCCCAACCAATGTAGCAACTCCAATAGGTACAGAATATGCAATGATGCTTTTTATCAATTCAGCATTAATCTTGAAAGTCCATTTCCTCTCAAGAAGAAATATCTCCAGATAGATCCAAACCGACACCACGACCTCGCCGACAAGATAAATGGCCAGATACTCTTTGAACCCCAATCCCATCCACTGAGCAACCAGTATTGCAAGAACGGAAACAAACGCATTCACTACAGTTATCACAAATAGCCTTTTGATTCTTCCATACACGACAAGCACGTTGCTAATGCTATTGATGATTATTTGGGTCCAAGGAAAAACAACCAGAAAGAATGCATAGTCTGAAATTGTTGTATTTTCAAAAAAAGATTCGAAAACAGGAACGCCAAAAAATAGCACTATCGCCGTTGCAACAGAAAGAATGGTACATAGGCCATAAAATGACGACAGGAAGTCGACTCGCTGCTCCTTGTTTTCGGCTCGTGCAAGAAAAAAGTTTGTAGAGTTCGGCAAACCCATCGTAAATAAAGAGATTGCCAATTGAATTACTATTAGAAGCTGCGAATAGGTGCCGTACTCAAATAAGGATCGAAATCGCGACAAAAGCATTGCCGATACGAGCGTAATCAGCAGAGTCAGCACCCTTGCAACTGTTAATTGAACTGCACTTTTTCCAACGCTTCCCTGCATACCAATCCTCTAGCAACATGCCCAGTGAGCTTGGTAATCAGAGCGCGTTTTAAATATGATAAACGCCTGGAACATCAATGACATTATGGCAATCCAACACAACCTTGTCACAAAGGCTCTCGGTACGTTGAATTATTTCCTCATGTTTCACCATGACAACAACTAAATCAACAGCGTTCAAAAAGGAATCGAGACTATGATACTGATTCGGCACAACATCATCCTTAATATAAGGATCATACACCTTTAGGGCAGGCGCCAAACAACGCTCCTGGAATTCAAGGAGCTGAAGAGTTGGTGACTCGCGCATATCATCGACGTTCTCCTTGTATGTTAGACCGTACAGCCCCACGCGATTGACATCGACAATTCCATTATCTTTCATAATCTGATGGATTCTACTTAGAACAAACACCGGCTGAGTATCGTTGGTCTTCATCGACTCGTTAATCACATTAGCCAGAGTGGGATAATCACCCACCAAAAACCAAGGATCTACGGAAATACAATGACCACCGACACCTGGACCAGGCTGAAGGATGTTCACGCGTGGATGCATATTGCAAATACGAATGATTTCATACACATCCATATCGTCAGATCTGCAAATCCTCGACAGTTCATTTGCAAACGCAATATTGACCGCTCGAAAAGTATTCTCAACAACTTTTGTCATTTCCGCTGTTTTGATATCCGTTACTACTATTTCCCCCTCACAGAATGACTCATAGAGAGCTTTGACTTTATAGCCTATTTCCCTGTTATCAGCACCAATCGTGCGACTATTATGTAGCAACTCAAAAACCATATTTCCAGGAATAATTCGTTCCGGCGCGTGTACCAAATTAATG
The DNA here is from genome assembly GCF_011039055.1 of Adlercreutzia sp. ZJ154. Classification (NCBI taxonomy): domain Bacteria; kingdom Bacillati; phylum Actinomycetota; class Coriobacteriia; order Eggerthellales; family Eggerthellaceae; genus Adlercreutzia; species Adlercreutzia sp. ZJ154. The sequence continues at coordinate 45,980 of NZ_JAAKEF010000015.1, read as the reverse complement.
TCATCGCCAATAGTAAACCCAGCGCCTTCTACGACTGGACGGATGAATTTATCCATGGTACCAGGAGACACTGTTGACTCCACAACAATAATGGCACCCTTAGGAGCGACTTCTAAGACGCTTCTTACCGCACTAACTACATAGCACGGGTCCACTTTTTTGCTGCTCTTGTCATATGGAGTAGGCACCGAAATAATATAGGTATCAGTAACCTGGTATTCCGTACTGAACCTGATACCTTTCTCTGCTGCTTCCTGAAAAAGCTTATCAAGACCATCCTCTTTGAACGTCGTTCGCCCAGCAAGAAGAGTCTCCACCAGTCTCGCATTATAATCAGTTCCAACAACCTCAACACCATGCGAAGCTAGCATCAAAGCTGTTGGAAGTCCGATGTATCCAAGACCGATCACGTTTACCATCATTCTCCCTTTCACTACCTTCGGTATGGGCAGACCCGTACGCCGAAAAGACAAGATGAAAAGGGAGCTAGAGCCTCCCCCTTCACCCCTATGGCAACCCGTGCCTGTGGCAGTTAGGAGCAATGCTACGAGACACGAGATGACACCAACAGATAAGTTCAAAGACTTAAGGGGACGAACCACTAAAGTTGAGCGCCTGCTTGAGGCAGATCCTGACCTTAAATGTGCCTACAAGCTCATGCATCTGTTTCGTGATTGGTTGGATATGACATGGTGTGCTAAAAAGCGTGACTCGCTTATCTCTTGGATGAGCCTTGCCATCAAAAGCGGTATTCCTGAAATGAAGCGAGCTGCTAAGAGCATAAAGCGCAACCGAGAAGGTGTGCTTGCCGGATACAAGTTCAATAAAACCAATGCCACAGCTGAAGGACTCAATAACTCGATCAAGGTGATGAAACGCATGAGTTATGGGTTTAAGAGCTTTGAGCGCATGCGTAGACGTTGTCTTTTGTCTTTGGGCTACATGAGAATCATCAAGCGCGGCATCAAGATCAACGGTGTGAAGTTCGAGGATCCAAGGAGTTAGCGTGATCGCAGCAGACAGGAGGTGATGTTCTTGACCCAAGCTGCGCTGCTGCGCAAAAAGGTAGTGATGCCCTTGGATGATCTGCGTCCATAGGACGCCGAAAACTGAATCTGCGAAAAAATGCCCTGCCAAGGGCGTAGGTCGTTGTGCCAAAATTTGGGTTTGAACAGGAGTTTTAGTTGTCAAAGAAATGTTCAATTCAGAGAGTTTTGCCTGATGGCGAGTTGATTACTGCGATTTTCTACCCAACTTTTTGACTAGAACCCGAGTTGATTATTGCGATTTTCTACCCAACTTGTTTACCAGAACCTCATCTTCGGCTTAACACCTTGGCCGGAACACCACCTATCGTACACCGACCCTCTGGGAAACTCTTTGTCACCACCGCTCCTGCAGCGACAACAGTGTTCTCACCAAGTACAACACCGGGCAGTATCACCGAATTCATCCCCACCCATGAATTATCTCCAATTGAGACATCCTTGCCAGGTAGGTGCCTGCTCGGATCAGCGGGGTCATGATTCGTTGTAATGATTCCTACGTTAGGAGCTATATAGCAACCGCTACCAATCGAAATCTTCGCATCGCTAGCCTGCCAATAACACCCCGGAGTTTGAAAAATATGCAAATCGTTTACATTAAAGAGAATGTTATTTGCCCCATTTACCACAGTCAACGGACTAACCGGCCAAGGGACGCCATTATTGTGCCCCAACCTCCGACCCTTTAACCCCAACCAAGCCCATTTCCATCCAACGATCCTGTCGTCAAAGTAATACCCCGACAAATACTCCTTTTTATAAAACAAACTAAAAAACATGCGAAAAGCGCCAGACACGGCTCTTCTATTAAACAACTTGTTCATCAGAACCAGTATTCGTCACACCTCCCATACGACTTCTGACTTTTTGAGAACCAACAAAAGGGCTCTCTTTCTTTTTGGACTTTCGAACTCATACGAAATTCCCACAGAACGAGAACCCCATCACAGCAAGGCTGCGACATTACGCTAGCTCTTCGATTATCTCCTCATATGTTTTTGTAATATTTCGATAGTCATATGAAGCAATGAGGCTTTCCCTCGCTTCATGGCGCTCTCTTTTATATAAATTGAATACGTACGACTTCAACAATTCTATACTGTTTTCTTGAGACTCCTCGTAGCATTCGCCGATGTTCAATTCATAAATCATTCGTTTCATCTCAGATCCCTGGTATTGACCTGACACCCAGCCAATAATTTCTTTCTTGAACATTAGATGTTCAAGAAACTTTCCAGGCAAATAGCCTACATTCTCCGCAACATTCCACGTAAGACACAAAATCACATCTGCATCTTGCTGAATTTGCAGCGCCTCAACTCTCGTTACAAGCCCCCTATCCAGCACAATGTCATCAATTTCGTAGCGCTTTGCCAAGGACTTCACATAGTCACCTTGAACACCGGCATATACAACCTCAATGCCATGACGAGGTACTAACCCTTCCGATATCAGTTCACTGATGGAAGAGAACAGCGGCGCAATATCTCTCATTCCAGAATACAGCGTTCCCGTATAACAAATTGATAGCTTTTTACTAGAAGAACTGCTTGACAAGTATTTTAATTCATCGGAATCGTAGCCATTTGTGACCACATTAGCCTTCTTTTGGCAATCAGCAAGGATGGTTTTCAGATAATCGCTCGAAACCCCGACCACTTCGTCACATTCCTCAACAATTCGTTTCTCCACTCGTCTATTAATACGATATTCAAGGGGATAGTTCTCTGACTGCGCAATCGGATCACGAAAGTCTGCAATCCACTTATTTCTCCCCCTGAGCTTCCTCGCGAGCAAATGGCTTGCAAGCGGGCCATAAGAAGATATCACTATGCAATCTCTTCGATTTTTTCCATCGATTTCACGATAAGCCCTTGACGCGAAATCCAAATCCTGTAGCCACAACATACAGTACAGAGCGTAACGCAACACTTTCTTCTTCAACGAAGGTTTTCGTCCAGTAGATGACCCATTATTGCCGCTTAGAGCCACTTTTGCGTACATTTCCTTTCGCAAAAAACCAGCAAGATGTCTATACAGTGTTCCATGTTCCACACGTACTACATTAATATCCTTCACGTCATCGACCAGAATTTGGTCATATCCATTGTTTTCTTTTTGAAAGAGAAGGGAGTTGTTCTGACTCGTTACTACCTCAACTTCATACCCGTCTTTCTGAAGATATTTCGCAATCTTTGTCATTCGGATTGACCCAATAATGTTTGCTGGTGCGAAAAAATACGAAACGATAACTATCTTTTTCACTTTTCAATCAAACCCCTGATCTCTTCACGACCCTCAAAGATGCTTGGATATGAGAATATAAAAATGAAATACGTCAGAATTCCAAAGTTGACTACCATTTCACTTCCAAACGAAATAATGAGAACAAGAATCACGGTCGCACGTTGAAACACAGTCTTCAATGACGTGAATGACGAAAGAAATATCCTCAAAAAAAAGAGCAGACCTATTACTCCATGCGAGAACAAAACGTAAAAAAATGCTGTGTAATATGCAGATGAACTACCTCTGCCAGTACCAAAAAGAAACGCTAGCAGTCCTCGTTCGTCCGACAAAAAATCATTGGCTGAATTAAACCTATAACCTACTGAAGCGCTCATTTCACCGTCAGTTCCTACCAACTTTGTCCAAATGCCGGCAAGGCTTGAATCGCTGAGAAGAACAAAGCAACCAACAGATACTACGGAAAGCAATATCAGATAGTCGATACTCTTTTTGTTGGCAGTTGGCTTTGAAATAAAGTAAATTGCAAACGCTGCGCATACGATGAACAAGCCTGCTGAGGATCCGCTGCAAACAATTCCAGCAACAATCAGTAACACCTTTGCCCATTTTTTTTGTATTTTTTTCTCACAAAAAAGAAGGTATGAGAAATAAATTAAGCAGTATTGAGCATAATGGGTCGGCTCGTAAAAAATACCTGTTGGCCTATAGTATTGATGATAGAACGCGCCTTGTTCTTTTAAAACAAATGCATCATCCACCACACCTAAAAACGGAATTCTCCATGGGAGAATTGATCCCAGAGCCTTGAAGTAAAAATACTGAACGACAACATAGAGCGAAATCGCCATGGTTAAGCCGCCAAGAATCTTTATTCCAAACTCAAAATCGCATTTTCGATAAAATAGAACTACAGCAAAAATATAAAGGCAGTATCTTAACGTCGACAGTACGCCAACGTTTGTTGATAATATCAACTGAAAGAGAAACGTCACAATGATATACGCGCCGAAAGCACGCAAGCTCAATACACCGCGGGTTAGCTCTGACTCCTTCAGGCTCTTCCTCCTCTTGACAAGCATCAAAACAAACGTGATAGCCAGAAGGAAATCCCCTACGGACAACTGCTGAATGCCTGCGGAATAAATCGAAACAATCGGGAATACTGCCACCAATATCGTAAAACACTTGTTCGTATTACTCACGCCCGCATACGCCCAATCGATTTTCCGCTTCTCCTGCGCACCTGACATAAAAGTCTTCCATAGTCTTTGCATTTTCATCGATGTTGAAGCCGCTCAAACTTATTTCTGCAAATCGACTTCTGCGACTCCTATCATTGCGAACCGTCGCAATATATCTTGCCCAGTAAGCAGGTTCTTTTTCCAGTGAAATAACTTTTACCAAATCAGAAATAACTATTGCTGACTTAGGAACTCTGTCGGAACAAACGGACATCAAATCAGTGCTTTGAGCTTCGATGAGCGACATTCCAAATCCTTCCCATATCGAGGGAAACAAAAACAAATCCATCCCCGAGAGCAACTTATAGCTATCCCCTCTAGTTCCAGTAAACACAACATTGTCACTTATTTGTAACTGCGCGACATACTCCTTTGTTTCAGATAATAAACATCCATCTCCAACAAACAGCAGCCTCGAATTAGAGTTTATCTTCAACAACTCGTTAAATACTTCAATGATAAATTTAGGGTTCTTCGGCTCGGATACGCGTCCGATAAAACCAACCAGAAACTCGTCGTCTCGAACACCAAACTCTTCCCTAATGCTAGCTCTATTTTTTTCACTGAACGTGAATAGTCTGGAATCTATAGCATTGTTAATCTGCATATAGCTATTAGCTTTGCATCTTCGCTTACCAAACAGCCATTGCCCTGCCTCAATCGAACAGGCCATAAGGTAATCCGCCTGATATCTTAGAGGGAATTGCAGAATAGCCTTCACCAGTGCTGTTATCCCAGATCCATTTGATGTGCTGTGACTATGAATAATGACAACTAGACCATACTTTTTCGCTATTGGAATATACACAGAAGCATAGCTCCTGATATGGGAATGAAGGATCGCATACTCAGAGTGAGCAGCAAGAAAACCATCCCATTCTTTTTGAACTGTTTTCAAACCAGAGTCAGCCAAGCTCGGAAGACAGTAGACCTTACCACCTAGACTCTCTACTTCTTCAACGAATAACGTTTCGTCTGGATGATCGAGGACAAAGTCGAATTGCACCTTATCGCGATCAATAGATCTGTAAATGCTCATGACAAATGACTGCGAGCCTCCGGCATTTAGCCCGCCAATCATATGAAGGACCCGGACGGGCTGCGTCTCGTTAAACAACCCCGCCCCCCAATACTGCATTCACCAAGATGCTGTTAACATTGTTGACATCGAACGACTCAACAGCCAACTGACGTGAGCATCGTCCCATTTGCAAGCTTTCTTCTTTGTGCTCAACTAACCAGCACATCTTCTCAACTAGACCCTCAACATCTTCTTTTTCAACGAGAAATCCGTTCTTTTTATTTTCTACCGTCTTTTTACAGCCAGCTGTATTGCATGTGATAATGGGTCTTCCACAAGACAAAGCTTGGAGAATGCACCTTGGAACCCCCTCGGGATAATATGACGGGTAAACAAAGTACTTACTATTCTTTAGCCAGTATTTGACGTCATCAGTCCTGCCATGGTACTGTATGTATCCTAATCGGTCAGCTTCTTTGATTTGATCCATACATGACCCCTCAATCAGATCATCTACTGGACCAACAACATGAAATTCTGCATTTGGGTACTTTTCTTTTACCACCTTAGCAGCTTCGATATACTCCAATACGCCTTTACTCGGTGTAATCCTGGCCATATACAAGAATATATCACCTTCAGGCAGCGGCATTTCCTCGAATACCGACGTGTTGACACCTGATCCATTTGTGAGAATAACCTTCTTTTCACTCACTAGACCTCGTTTGATGAAATAGTCAGCATCATCCTCGTTCTGGAAGCAAACACGAAAAGAAAGCAAATATGCAATTCTCAGCATGGGAATTGCCAGTCTCCGTACTATGCGACCTTTCCACCCCTTTACGGAGAACAGATTTCCCCTTCCGTTGACGACGCATATTATTCTTTTTGCCCCGCCAAGGTAAGCGCCTATTGCCATAGAAGCATGATTCTTTATGCCATACACAATCGCCGAATCAATACTATTTCGCATTATCTGAGTCTTCACATTCCATAGAGACAAGAGTTCTTTAAGCGGATTAGTATTGTTCCTGGATGCATGCACGAGAAGACACCGAGCCATCTTGTTATCCGCATAGTATTCATTGATTGTCCCATCAAAGATTGTAGCGAAATACACTTGGACGCCCTGACGGCAAAAAGACTCAATTAACTCAGGACGATTTGGGTATTCTGAGCTATTAGTATTACACATTATTGCAACGTTTATCATTGACCAACTGCTCGAGAACTAACTAACTATTCGCGTTGTAGAACCGAAACTCAATCATCTTTCGATTCTTGTTTGAGTAAAATTCTCTGTGTTTTACGAATCCGTTCTTCTCGTAAAAATGGATTGCCGCATCGTTATCAATGGAGTCAGTCTCCAATGTAATATAGTCATAAAGATTGAAATCTGTGCGATTCTTTAATTCGTCAATCAATCGAGATCCGATACCCCTTGAATTGAATGCTGGACTCACCCCAATTGACGACAACTCTACATATTTTTCCTCTCGCTTTACCTCGCTCGGCTTTAGAAAGGCTGCCGCGATCCGCGCAAAAGCAGAAGGCCTCCTAATAAGCGCGCCGACACTGTACCACGCAAATGCAACCAATCGAGTTCGAATCATATATTTAAAAAACTCGCTGTAATTAGTCGAAAACGCAAGAAATCCCAATAGTTTTCCATCCTTTTCCGCAACAAGCAAACCTGAATCAGCGTGATCGCAATAGGATGAATACAGTTGCCGTAGAAAACCATTACCCATAAATGTCAGAAAAAAACCCGGAAACGCTTCGAGATGAATAGCCACTATCTCACCGATTTTGCCCCTTTCATCTGAGCGAATCTCTCTAACTTCAACCATTATTCTCCTCATCGACCGTACGTTTGCATAAAACTGCTGAAACGGTACTAAGCATTGTCGACAAGTCACTAATAAGACTGAAATTTAGCATGCTATTAAGGTTGTAATTCATTTTCTGAGGAAGGGCGACTTCGACATAAGCCTTATCCACATCGCTAGTCGACTCAAGAAGATAGGCCTCATCCTTAAATCGTATGCTAGCCTCACTGGTAATTCCGGCAGGAAGCAATAAAGTCGCCATCATTTCCGGCGTGTAGGATGTAACGTATTTGGGAACCTCTGGCCTTGTACCTACGAAGCTCATTGTTCCGCGGAATACGTCTATGAGCTGACTGAACTCGTCAAGCCTGTATTTCCTTATGACCGCTCCCACACGTGTGATGCGACTGTCCCCGCCTGTGGTCACCGCGCCGCCAATTTGGTCGGCATTCTGCACCATGGTTCGGAACTTAAAGATACGAAATTCCTTTCCATACTGGGTCACGCGGGTCTGACGGTAGAACACCGGACCAGGAGAATCCAGCTTGATGGCAATTGCTAAAACGATGAACAACCACCAGGTTAGGGCGAATATCACCAAGGAACCAACGATATCAAATGCTCGCTTGGCAGCGAGCTGACCGCGCTTTCGAGAAAGCGAATCGTAGTATGGCCGCACCTCATCGCAACGCATGCTTTCAGGCAGCTCGTCCCAAGAAAGCCACTTCATCGAAGACTCTTAACCTCTTCAGTGAAGCATTCAATAACGTATTCCACCTGCTCATTGGTAAGACACGTATGTAAAGGAAGAGTCACTTCGTTCGCGAAGCGCGCGTAGGCATTGGGATAGTCGGCTATATCAAACCCCAAGTTCTTGTAAGCCGTCATCATGGGCAAAGGCTTGTAATGAACATTGCAGGCAACCCCGCGTCCGGCCATGTTAGCAATAAGACTGTTTCTTTGCTCCGCATTGATGCCGGAAACTCGACAAATGTAGAGGTGTCCCGACGACGAGCTGTCTTCCGTATAGTGCGGCAGCGGCTCGACGCCAAGCGGCTTGAAAGCCTTGTTGTAGCGCTCGACGATCTCGCGACGGCGAGTCAACATGGTCGGGTAACGGTCGAGCTGCGCTAGCCCGATCGCTGCCATAACGTCGGTCATATTGCACTTATACCAAGGACCCACGACGTCGTATTCCCAAGCGCCAAGCTTCGTCTTAGCAAGAGCATCCTTCGACTGGCCGTGTAAACTCAAAAGCTGCAAGTTGCGATAGATCTCGCCGTCATCTACACCAGGAACACTACGCCACGCAAGGCAACCTCCCTCGGCGGTGGTGAGGTTTTTTACCGCATGGAAGCTAAACGAGCTGAAGTCCGCAATGGAGCCAACCGGCCGTCCATGCCACATCGCACCTAGCGCATGAGCAGTATCGGCACAAACCGCCACCCTTCCCATGGCCTCCTGAATGGGGTTGGCAGGACGGAAGAGATGCTTCTTTTGCTCCACAATCCGAAAGATCGTATCATAGTCGCACGGTACGCCACCCAAGTCAACGGGAATAATTGCCTTTGTCTTCTCATTGACTACCGCCTCCACTGCGTCGTAGTCCATCTCGAAAGAATCAGGCTGGCAATCTATGAGCACAAGTGTCGCACCTACGTGGCAGACCACCGAGGCAGTTGCCGTATAAGTATAGACCGGTACAATCACCTCATCGCCAAAGCCAACGCCCAACACGCGAAGCACCATCTCGGCACAGGCAGTCTGCGAGCTCAAACAACAGCAACCGGCAGCACCCAAGTAGTCTTGAAGTAGTCTTTCAAGTTCCTTTACCCGCGGGCCAGTGGTGATCCAGCCCGACCGCAGGGCGTCTGCCACTTCCGCAATCTCTGCTTCGGTGATGTCAGGTGACGAGAAGGGGACGTTTATTTTCACAGGCATATAAATGGATCTCAGATTACTTATCGAAACTCAGGTCTATACGTCGGCACAGCTTTAGCAAGGACACACTTGATGGAGTCGTTTGTGTCATCTAGGTGGCTTTCAAGTAGTGCGATACATGCTCGTACGTCATCGGGTTCAGGTGCGGCTGCTCGGCTTATGGTGATGCTTGGGTTGTTAGTGGCAAGTGGCTCGTCTTCATCCATAAGAAGTTCTTCGAACATCTTCTCGCCGGGACGAAGGCCTGTCTCTTTGATCTCAACGTCACGTCCTAGTTCGAGTCCCGAAAGGCGCACTAGGTTTTCTGCCAAATCCCAAATGTGCACGGGTTCTCCCATGTCTAAGATGAAGATCTCGCCCCCGCGAGCTAGTGCTCCGGCCGCAATAACAAGTCGTGATGCTTCAGGTATAGTCATGAAGTAGCGAGTAATGTCTTTGTGCGTGACGGTAATAGGTCCACCTTTACGCAACTGGCGCTTGAATAGCGGAATCACGCTGCCATGGCTACCTAACACATTGCCAAAACGTACAGCCGCAAATATCGTGTCACTCATGCTTGCATAGCACTGCACGATCATTTCGCACATACGCTTGGTGGCACCCATCACATTTGTGGAGTTTACTGCCTTGTCAGTTGATATGAGGATGAAGTGCGTGCATCCCCGCTCATGAGCAAGCCGTGCCAAATTCAGCGTGCCAAACACGTTGTTTTCAACAGCTTCACGAGCGTTTGCTTCCATAAGCGGCACGTGCTTGTGAGCAGCTGCATGAAAAACAACCTCGGGGACATGTTCATCAAAACACTTCTCAAGTGCAGGCATATGGGTAATAGAACCTATCTCTACCTTAAGATCAATGCCTTCACTCTCACAGTAATCCTTCACTTCATGGTAGAGCTCATAGGTGGTGTTCTCATACACATCAAAAAGCACAATTCTTTTTGGGTGTGCCGGTATAAGCTGACGTACCAGTTCACTTCCGATGGAACCTCCCCCGCCTGTAACGAGTACACGCTTGCCAGCCACATAACCCATCTGACCAAGATCAAATTCCACTTCATCACGAGCAAGAAGGTCAGAAACCTCCACTTCACGCAAAGAGATTCGCTCACTTAGGTCCTTCGGCATGTCTTGGATAAGCGGTAAGGTAAGCGTGCGTACACCTGTTTGGGCACACAGCTGATAGATGCGATCACGCTGAGCTTTCGTGGAACTTGGTATGGCTAAGACAATCTGATCAATGCGACCAGAAGCACAAATATCAGGTATGCAGTCACAAGCCCCTGTTATCTTCACACCATGGACGTAGTGACCAATCTTTGACAGGTCATCATCTACCAAAGCCACCGGAACACCGGGGATATCGGGACTTCCGGCAAGCATACGCCTTACAGTAAGCGCTCCTGTTTCACCTGCGCCTACTACAAGTGAGCGTGGTAGTCCGCTTTTCTCACTAACACCAAAAAACGACCAGCCTTTACGTCCTGAATACAGACGGATGGCAAACCGGCTTGCACCGCAAACAACAAGTAAGACAAGCCAAGCAACCGCATATACGCGAAGAGGCAGGCGCTGACCAAACACAAAAGCAGAAGCAACATCTGCCACCACAGAAGCTAGAAGGGTAACAAGGACAACTCGTGCCAGTTCATCTACACTGGCATATTCCCAAAGCGAACTATACATCCGCCCAAAGGCGAACACGACTACATTGATTCCAGCAATAACCGCTACAACCTGTGCGAAGTCACCTAAGCCTAAAATGACATCGAACACACCGGTTCCCCACGCTGCAACGATGTAGGCAACTGCTGTTGCTACAACATCAAGAAGCACGAGAGGCAGCGCCTTTATCAGGGCGCGTGCCTTACCCGTGCCGGAGAACATAAGGCTCTTTTTTATTTTGTTGTCACGTTCTGTTGCTTCGCTCATTTGCGTTTCTTTGGGTAAGTCTTAAAACGTGTGGGATTTAGCACGGTTTTTGCCATCCCTTGCCTGCCCACACGTTTTAAGACTTACACTGCTTCAACTCTATTCAATTTGTTAAGGCTTTCGCCCAATAATGCCAAGTCCAACCTTTGTTTCTATTGTTCGTCCGAACATTTGCATTTCCAGATATGCCAGACGCTTTCTCCTGTTTATGCTCTTTATCCAGCCCACATGATTCATTAAAGGTCCTTTAAGAATTACTATCTTGTCTCCCTCTATTACGCCCTCAGACATGCCAATTACACGCTCACCCTCTTCTGTGAATGCACTCATCCATGCCACTTCGCCGTTGGTAAGAGGCATAATGCCTTCGCAGTCTTCGCAACCACCAAGCAACCGCGTGAAAGCTGGCACTTTATAAAGCACCGTCTTCAACTCAGCAACATTCGCCGTTACAACAATTAAATACCCCGGAAACAACACCCGCATTCGTCTAACCCATTGCCCGCGAAAGTGAATCATTGTCTCGTAGCGCGGCACAAAGCACTCGTGCAGCAGCTCAGCCACACCTTCCGTGCGCTCTATAAGCTTGCAAGCCTGCTCTTCAAACCCAGCTCGAACTTGAACCACATACCATTTGTTTTCTATCTTCACGCAAATGTCTCCTTTGCGGCACAATACCAATGCGGCACATTGCCGATACTTTGCAGCACCCATCGGCGCACCACCATCACAACATCACAAACAAAGGCAAGGCTTCGCCATTTCCCCGCAGGGCTTAAGACCAGATAAAGCACAATATTCATTAGCAAGACGCACACGCGGCATCGTCTTGCCTATAAAAAGTGTAAATGAACGTTTACATTTTATTGCAAAATTGCGCACCATACCACACTTCACAATGCGGTTTTGATAAATGGCTATCCCCTTCTTTGTTAGTGGCTTTTATCGCCTAATACATCCTTGCTTCCGACATTGCCTCGCGGTAGTCGGCGTAGTCTTCGGCACAGTGCGCATCCGATGCAACATAATCGACAAGCCCCTCTTTCAACAAATTTATGGCTGTCTTTCTGCTGGCTTTTAATCGACCCGCAGAAATGAAATTACCGGAAAGCTGCAACAAACAACCAAGCTCTTTCAACTCGTAAGCTATATCAATGTTGTGTTGAATTGGCTGATAGCGCTCTGGATGCGCAATTATTACTTGAATTCCCTGACCTTGCAGCTCGTATATTATGCGCTGCCAATTTGCCGGCATCTTGCCCACCGAAAATTCCAGCAGCATTAAATTCGTGCCCTCAAAGCACAAATCTGGCGCACAATCCAGCCCAAGCTCCATCAGCTTTTGCCAATGCACTTCAAACCCAAGATCTAGGCGAATTCCCTGCCGTTCAGCCTGTGGACGCAACTCGTCGTATCGCGCGCATATCATGTCGTAATTAAACGACGAAGACTTACAATGCGGTGTGCAGACTATATGGTTGATCCCGCTGCGCTTAGCCTCGGCTAACATAGCCAAAGACTCGCGCATATCCCGGGCGCCATCGTCCACGCCCGGTAAAATATGACAGTGCAAATCGAACAAGATTATCGCCTCATTCTAAGCCGAGGATTCTTTGACCCGGGCACGCTTCCGGGCGGTCTGAATGCCCCGGGCGGGAATGGATTCGAATTAACAGAGCCGCGCTGCGGCGGAATCTGCTCGCTATCATACCCGTCACTTCCCTGCGATACAGCGTCGAATTCAGGTTCGTAAGCCCGCCTGTTAGCGGCTCTGTTGTCAGCCGACTGCTTGCCACCGCCACGGTCGCCAGCACTGCGGTCGCCACCGCCACGGTCGCCGCCGGCACCTCCACCTCCACCGCCGCCGCGCTTACCGCCCGACGCACGCTTCTTCCGCGGGTTAGAATCTTTGCTGCTAATTCCAGCTTTACGCGCCCAAACGTCAATATCATCACTAACCAAATCGCGCGATGCCGTGGCAAGCGGCTGCTGCTCCATCTTGCTCTTGTTCACGCGCTTACCCTCTTGGTTGTAATACGCGTAGTAGTAATCGCTTTCAGCGTCTTTCGTAAAAGTCATCACGGCACCAAGAATGCGTGCGTTCGCCGCGCGCAGCTGCTGTATGCTGTCGTTAATTGCCTTCTTCTTGGTGCTATTCTGCCGCACCACCAAAAGCACCCCGTCCGCCAAGCTGGAAATAATAGCCGCATCTACAAATGCGCCAAGCGGCGGCGTATCTATAATCACATAATCGAAGCGTTCTCTAAGCGACTCAAGCAACGCATCGAAGCGCCTAGTAGACAAAATATCTGGCGGCGAGGGAATATTCGGCTCGCCATCCATAAAGAACAGATTCTTATACTTCGTAGCCGAAATAGCCGAATCTATCGAAACACTACCCGATATAACCGCATAAATGCCATTTTTCGGATGAAGATCTAGCATAGCCCCAAGGCTGCGGCGGCGCATATCGCAATCCATTATTAAAACGCGCCTACCAGAACTAGCCATCGCACACGCCAAGTTAGAAGACACGGTAGATTTACCCTCGTCCGGCGTAGACGACGTTACAACAATGGTTTTTACAGGCTCGTCCACCGATGAAAAGCGCACATTAGCAAGCAATGTTTTAGCCGCATTGCGCAAGCCTGAAATTTCAAATTGCCCAATCTTTTTACGGTTTTTCTTACCCATCAGCGACCCTTCTTAACAGTAGGCATATTGCCAAGCACTGGAATACTGAACAGTTGCTCGAATTCCTCATCCGATTTCACCGTAGTATCCAAAAGGTCTTGCAACACAATTATTGCCACAGCCAAAAACAGACCGGCCAGCGCGCCAACCAACGTATACAAAATACGGTTTGGTCCGGAAGGCGCAGTAGGCACCTTAGCCTCGTCGATAATATTCACCGCGCGCAAGTCCATAATTTCCACCGCGGCATCGGCTGTTTTCTCGGCAAGTTCGTTTGCCACCATGGCAACAGCTTCCGGTCGCTTGCCCGTAACCAGCAGCGTAATAACGCGGTTTGTGGTTTCAGACTGCACTTCTATTTCGAAATCGTCTAAATTGCTCATGCCTATGGCGTTTGCGGTGTCTTCCAAAACGCCATCCGATTCCACAAGCACCGCAAGGTCGTTAGCCAACTGCTGCGATGCCGCCATATCGGCGCTGGACAAACTAGATTGCCCCGACGCATCATCGCTTTTTGTAAGCACGTAAAGCGACATGGTAGATGTATATTCATCCGCCATAAAACCCCAACAATATGCCGCCGTTCCCAAGCCACACAAAAGCGGAAAAATTACCACCAAGTACCACTTTTTTCGAATAAGCCCAAGAAGCTCCAGCAGAGTCATAGCCTATTTCCCCTAACTTTCCCGCGGCATCCGCGAAGCTAATCCACTTGCGTGTAATACACATCCAATACCGTCTGATAAACGCTATCTTTGTCCAAATAAAACTCGGCGTAGGTATCCCCTTGTTTCATCGTGCCCGAAAGCGACTTGAAATCCACCGCAGATACCCCATTGTTCAAAACGCAATTAGCAAGGTAAGTAAATTCGCTTAAGCCCAAATTTGTTATGGAATACTCAGACAAGGTGTTATACAGTTGCACAATCAAGCCAGCATCGCCCTTAGCAGCCGTAATTACTTGGCTTGCGAATGCCTGTGCAAATTGAATCTGACGCTCTTGGCGTTGAAGCGACGCATCTACATTGCTGTGCGAACGCCAGCGCACATATGCCAAAGCGTTTTCGCCAAACAGCACAATTGGCTTGCCTTCAGCTATCTTAGTATTCGGAATTGATGCAGAAGGCACAATAGACACACCTCCTATCGCATCGGAGAGTGCGCCCACACCGCTCATATCTAGCGCCATGTAATAATTGATAGGCATGTTGTATAAAACGCGCGCAGCAGCTTTTGTGGTTAGTTCGCAACCTTCTTCTTTGGAATTGCCATAGCTAAACGCCAAGCAAATTTGCATCTGGTCCATACCGGAATATGAACCGCTAAGATATTCAGCCACATCTACCATTGAATCGCGCGGAATAGCTATTATTGACGTTTCGCCCGTACTGGTATCCATCGCCAGAACCATAATTGTGTCAGCCTGACCCACCTGACCTTTGGCTTCTCTGGATTCTGTCGAGTCATACCCAATAAGGCACACACTGGTCATATTCTCTTTCAGCTGATAAGTATGACCGTTGTAAGTAACTGTTTTTCCTTCATCATAGGAAACGCCTTCAGTATTAATGTCTTGCGCTTCTTGCACCAAATTGTTTTCGCCAGCAGCAATAAGTGCGTTATATGCGAAAGCGACACCACCAATTATCAGAACAAGAGCAACAGCCACTATAACGGCAATACGAATGCGCCTGTTGCGCCGCTTATGATGCTTGCGCCTGCGCCTTATTAGCACTTCTTCCTGCATGGTTTCTGCAGCGTCAGAGGCCCCTGTAGCGCCCGCTGTGCCCACAGCAACACCCCCATGCCCTGTAGCGCCCGCAACCTCTTGTCCACCGCGCGGTACATGTATTTCTGCGCGCTTAAAGGGGTTTCTTTTGTTTTTATCGCTATTTAGTGAGCTGGTCATCTACTAGAACTCCCGTCACAATATAGCGCTTGCTATTATTCCCATCGCTTGTGCATGTGCTAAGCTGAACAACCTTGTCATCGTCAGCCAGCGTGGCGCCCTCTCGAACATTGCAAACAAGCGAATCTGGATTCATAACATAGTCAAAGTAGCTTCGTTTAACAGCATCGTCGCTAAAATCAAAAGAATTCATTATGTGGCGATCGTCATACTGATACGCCGACACCACTTCATAGGTAAGAATATGCCCGGGCGTGTAAATATAGAAATTCTCGTGAGTGTCAAAAAATTCCTTATCTTCAAAATAATGAAGCTGCGTAAACATTATGTCGCCGCTATAGTTATGCCCATACAGCACCGTAACCGGATCGGAAAAATCGCGACCATTTATGCTTTGCGAAAAAACTTCGCCCGCATCGGCATAATTGCCGTACCTATCGTGCTTGAGATAATAAGTATCGTCAGTAGAGCTTTGATAAACAGCCAAATTAATACTTGTACCGGGTATATATATCCAAGCATATGCGTCTTCATTTTCAGATTGAAGCTCGGCGAAATTTATAGGATTGTCGGGCAATTCGCCCTGCTCTGCACTGCTCGTAGTTGCAGGCACGGGCGCATTTACGCTACGGTTAGAAGCGTTCTGTATTTCTATAGTTTGCCATATTAAGAAACCTGCCACGCAAACTACCACAGCAACAAGAACAACCAGCGCTACTGTTAGCACACGCCGCAGACCGCGTTTAGACAGGCTTGCCGAGGCACCCTTAACATGCCTAGGCTTCAAATCATGGTCTGACGAAAGACGTGAAGAAGCGTCTTTGCGCAGATTCACTTTGTTGTCTCTCTCGTCTGCCATGCGACAATTTGTCTCCTATGTTATCCGGTCGCCTTCTTAGATATAAAACCCGCATACAAAACCTGCGAACACCAGTCTTCACAAGCGCATTGCGCCAATTAAATACCGCAATTAAGAAACAAGCGCATTACGCCAACCCAATGCCTCAATTAAGGAATGCTCTTGTGAACACCGATTAATTGACCCCACCACACAAGATGGAGACTCGAACAAACAAGCCTCCATCTCATAATTGCAGTCAGATTAATCGAAACGCAATTTTCGGCGATTATTTATTCGCTTACCTTTTTGCGAAGAACAGCAACACCGCAAGCAGAAACTGCAGCAGCAACGCCCACGCCACCAACAAAGCTCATGTCAATGCCAGTTTTCGGAGACTTGTCGCTCTTGTCAAGCGTAGCCTTTACAACATTGTTGAAAGTGCTGTCAGCCTCGGTAACACCTTCCGGCCAACCATCAACAATAGTAAATGTAGACAGACCCTTAACGGTGAAGTTAAGCATGCCGTTAGCGCCAACTTTTACATACTGTACATCTTTTGTGCCATTGCCATGCTGAATGTAAACAGTAACTTTGTTGCCTTCTGCCTTGCCCTTAGAAGAAAGATCGAAAGACAGGGTAACACTCTTACCATTTGTCCAACCATTGTTGTCGGTAACTTCGATATTAGCAAGCGGCTCAACACCTTCAGGGGTTCCCTCTGCAACCTTAGTAGCCTCTTCAATGTAGATCTTATCATCAGCAGTCTGACCGGGGATACTAACTTTAATTTCCACATCTTCAACTGTATTTTCGTTTCCTTCATTTGCCGGGCTAGGCGCAGCAAATGCAAGTGTTGGCAGACCTGCAACAAGTGCAGCTGCAAACAACGCTGATACTATCTTTTTCATTTAAACCCCTTTTTCTCTGCTTCCGTTTTGTTGGGTTAATTACATACAACAATAAAGTGTAAATGGGCATTTACATTTTTGCAAGGAAAAATCTGTAAACAGCGATTTACAAATAGGCAACAAAAAAGCGAGTACAAAACGTACTCGCCACAAAACTAAATAAAAACTAACTTATGCCAGAATTAAGTATTTGCCTGCTTAAGCTAAAACACGCTCTTCATCTTCAAAAAGCTCTAAATTTGCAGGCTCGGGTTCCGGCAAAGAATCGTCTATAAACTGACCAAACAGAGGCTCTCCACCCTGAGAAAGTTCCACCGTACCAGTAAGCACATCGGCATACTGATATGATTGGCGCGCTTTACGACCGCGCTTTCTCTCAACCTCCATAATGAATAAGCGCGGATGAACTTGCGTCAAAATTCCTTCGCTTTCCACAATTTTTGAACGCCCCATATTGGCACGCACTTTAATACGCTGACCCACAAAATCGCGAAGCGTATCATGAATAGAATCGACTATTTTCGCTTGTTTCGTTAAGTCCATTTTGTCCTCTTCGGCTCATATATGCTTTTATTCAAAATTCTCAGCGCAGAATAATACAGCCTAGGACGCGAAATGACAATTGGCGAGGGTGAACGGCATTTTCATGGCGCCACTTTTAAGGTTTATTTAAGAAATTACTGCCAATCTAATATTTCCCAACCGCGCTGCTGTGCAAATCGCCTTAACTTGCCATCTGGGGTTACTGCGCAAGGATGAGTTGCTGCCTCTAGCATTGCCACATCGCTAAAATGATCGCCATATGCCCAGCCTAATTCCCAATTGCCTTGCCCAAAATACTTGTTGGCAAACTGCTCAAGCACGATTATCTTATCTGGACCTTCAGTGGTTAAACCATTTACCTGATCGGTATAGCAACCCTGTTCATCTATTTTCATGCGACTAGCAAGCGCAAATTCTATGGGATGATCTAGCATAGCAGCTGCTATTATCGGCTCAAACGATGCCGACACAAGAACAACCACATGCCCAGCCTGCAAGTGCGCATGCATAGCGGCATCGGCATCTGTGCGATACATCGGCGCTATTTTGTTTTTATAAAACTTGCACAGATAGTCGTTTGTAGTGGCGGCAGATAAACCCTTGAACGCACTAAACACACGCGTGCGCACGCCTTCCCCATCTTTCGGCAAATTCAGCTTATAAGCCAAACCCCACAAAGCTATGCGTAAAAGTTTATATGGAGGAATGCGGCGCGCCCGTGCACACGCATCTACTAATTTCTTGGGCGACGAGCCACTTATACAAGTGCCATCAAAATCGAACGCCGCTATCGTTACACGCTGCGGTGCGTTACCGTGCAAGTTTTGCAGATTCTCTGGCACTAAGCGCTGCGCCGCTATGGCTTCTTCTGTAACACGCACTATGCCCGCCGGCAATAACGTTTCCCTGTTGCACAATGGCACATCGTCTGTATTTGGCACAGCAAATTCAGTCATTTCTTCTATTTGATTGATGCCGTCGTTTGGCATCTCACTCTCCTGTGTCGTCAAAGTCTGCGAACTGTGAATTATACAGCTCGGCGTAGAATCCACCAAGCTCAAGTAGCTGTTCATGTGTACCTTGCTCAATTATGTCGCCATGGTCCATAACAAGTATTAAATCGGCATTCTTAATTGTGGATAGCCTATGCGCTATTACAAACGATGTACGACCCTGCATCAGCTTATCCATAGCCTGTTGAATGCGTGCTTCAGTTCGAGTATCCACCGAACTTGTAGCTTCATCTAATATAAGCATCTGCCGGTCAGCCAAAAGCGCACGAGCTATGGTAAGCAACTGCCGCTGACCTTGGCTTAAGTTGGAACCATCTTCGCTTATTTCAAAATCGTAACCACCGGGAAGCGTGCTTATAAAATGATGAGCCCCTGTAGCCCGAGCCGCTTTTTGCACTTCTTCGTCGCTAGCCTCAAGTCGCCCATAGCGTATATTTTCACGTATTGTGCCCTTGAACAGCCATGTATCCTGCAACACCATAGAGAAAAGCTGGCGAAGTTCGGTGCGTTTCATTGCGCCTATATTAAGCCCATCTATTGTTATGCTGCCAGAATCCACATCGTAGAAGCGCATTAGCAGCTTCACTATAGTGGTTTTTCCGGCACCCGTAGGACCAACTATAGCCACCGTCTGACCGCAACCTATTTGAGCAGAGAAGTCTTTAATTACGGGCTCGTCTGGCTTATATCCAAACCGCACATGATCAAACTCAACATTGCATGTTGGCTTATTTTCACCAGAAATTCCTGCGTCGGCATCTTCCGCAGGCAATTCCGGTAGTGCCAGAAATTCAAAAATGCGCTCAGCCGCTGCAGCTAATTGCTGCAATACATTACTAACTTGCGCCAATTGTGTTATTGGTTGCGTAAAATTCTTTACATACTGAATGAACGCCTGAATATCGCCTACAGTTATAACACCGCGCACGGCAAACATTGCACCCGATATAGCCACAGCAACATATCCTAAATTTCCCACGAAATCCATTGCCGGCTTCATTAAGCTAGATAAAAATTGCGCTTTCCACCCCGCCTCAAATAGCTCGTCGTTGGCATCGTTATAGCGCTTGGCGGTTTCGTCCTCTTTGCCGAATGCGCGCACTACAGCATGCCCGCTAAACGTTTCCTCTGCCTGAGCATTCACTTTGCCCAGAAGTTCTTGCTGCGCATAAAAATGTTTCTGCGAGCGCTTCACTATTAACATAACTAGCAGAAGTGAAATAGGCACCGTAATAAGAGCAATAAGTGTCATAGCCCAATTTATAATTAGCATCATAACAAGCACGCCTACAACTTGAACGATAGACGTTATCATTTGCGTTATGCCTTGGTTCAAGCTTTGCCCCAGTGTATCTACATCATTTGTTATGCGCGAAAGCGTGTCGCCTGTGGAATTACCGTCAAAGTAACCAAACGGCAGCCGATTTATCTTTTCCGCTATAGCGTTGCGAAGCCTGTAGCATGTTTGCTGGCTAACATAAGACATAGTCCACATTTGAACCCAGTTACATACAGCCGAAAAAGCATACAGCGCAAGTGTGGTTAGAAGAATGCGCCCAACAGTGTCGAAGTTAATTCCGCCGGTACCTTCAATGCGCTCAACCACACCATTGAAAATAACAGTAGTAGCTTCCGATAGCACCTTAGGTCCAATTATGCTGAACACCACAGAACCCACCGCAAAAGCCAGAATTAACAGCAAATGCCACTTAAACTGACCCATAAATGCCAGCATTTTCTTCATGGTGCCCTTGAAGTCGCGAGCTTTTTCGCCCGGCATCATACGAGCACCGGGACCATGCGGACCATGCGGGCGTGCGCGCCTAGCGGTGCGCGGCGACATTGTGCTTCCTTGCCCGCTCATGATGCCAACCCCTGTCCTGCTAATTCAGCCTGACTAAGCTGCGAAAGCGCAATTTCGCGATACTCTGCACACGATGCCATTAAATGTTCGTGCGTGCCTAAGCCGACCATGCATCCGTCATCTAAAACAACAATGCAGTCGGCGTTCATAACTGTGCTGATCCGCTGCGCAACTATTACGCAGGTTGTGTTCTGCTGGTGTTGTTTAAGCGCCCCACGCAGCGCCGCATCGGTCTTGAAATCTAGCGCGCTAAAAGAATCGTCCAGCAAAAGTGCCCCAGCATCGGCCGCCAAAGCGCGCGCAATGGCAAGTCTTTGCCGCTGACCTCCCGACACATTTGTGCCCCCCTGAGCTATGGACGAATCAACACCTTCAGGCATCTCAGACACAAATTTAGCAGCCTGCGCCACATTAAGCGCATCCGCTATATGCGAAGGCAACATATCCTCATTCGCATATGCAACATTTGTCTTTACAGTGCCGCTAAATAGGAATGCCCTTTGCGGCACATATCCAAACATCGCCCGCAAATCGGATTGGCGCATATTGCGCACATCTACGTCATTTACAAGCACGCTACCTTCTGTTGTGTCGTAAAAGCGCTCAATCAATTTCAATATGGTAGATTTACCCGACCCAGTTCCACCAACTATTGCCAGCGTAGAGCCGGGTTTTGCCACAAAGGAAATGTGCTTTAGTGCATATTCGCCATCTTCGGCATACCTAAACGATACATCCCGAAACTCTATCTTCACGCCATTGCTACTAGAAACAGACACAGGATTAGCCACATCAACTACACTTGGTTTGGTTTCTAAAACCTCGTTAACGCGCTCGGCTGCCACATCGGCACGCGGCAACATTATCGCTATCATTCCAAGCATTAAAAATCCCATGATTATTACCATAGAATATGTTATGAACGCAATTAAATCGCCTGTTTGCAATTGCCCCGCATTAATAGACAGACCACCAAACCACACTATTACAATGCTGACACCGTTCATAATTAGCATCATTGCGGGCATCATAAAAGACATAGCGCGGTTCGTGAACAATTGTGTGCGCATTAATTTTTCTGAAGCATACGTAAAACGCTGCTGTTCAAAGTCTTGGCGGTTAAAAGCGCGCACCACCGGCAATCCTGTAAGGATTTCACGCGCCACAAGGTTTACGCGGTCAATAAGTTTTTGCATCGCTTTGAATTTTGGCATTGTTATGCGAAGCAAAACCACAACAAGCAATAAAACAAGCACTACGGCAACAGCAATTATCCAACCCATTTCAAGATTGGTTGCAACCACCATTATTATGCCGCCTATAGCCAGTATTGGCGCATATAGCACCATGCGCAACAGCATGAAAGATACATTTTGGATTAGCTGTATGTCGTTCGTTCCGCGCGTTATAAGCGAAGCTGCTGAAAATTGCGATATTTCAGCATCTGAAAAATTTACCACCTTCGCAAATAGGCGTTTGCGCAAATCGCGCCCTATTTTGCCACCGGTGCGAGCGCTGATCAGCCCAATAATCACTGAAAATACAACACCCAATGCCACAATTCCCAGCATAATGGCACCTGTTTTTACAAGATAACCCATCTGCATGGCTGGTAAATCGTAGCCCAAATTTGAGTATTCCTTCAAAGCAGCCGAAATGCCAGCCTGTGCTGCCATAGAATCGTCTGCACCACTAGTAAGCCCATAAATTTTCGCAAGCGGCTTCGCTATTATGGAATCAAGTTGCGCCAAATTGGCGCGCCCGGTCTGCGTTAGCTCATATCTACCGTTGTCATTTTGCTCGTATGCCTCTTGGAATGCAGCTAAAGAGTCGCCCGATAAATCGTCCGATATGGCATCGTATGTTTGCGCAGACATCTCTTCTGTAGCCACATGCTCTACACCCGATTGCTGAATTCCTACATCGACAATATTGGACGTAAGGTTAGGTATGGCTAGTTCGCAAAAAGCCTGCGCAATAAGAAGCAGCAGCACTAGAAGTACTGCTGCCTTATGTTCTAACAAATAGCGAAAAACTCGCAAGCTAACTCCTTAACGAGCGCTCATTTAGTGTGCAGCTACGTCTTCCTCTTTCACTCTTCCGCGGAATGTGCGGTAAATAATAACGTGATAAACCAACACAAACGGAAGTCCTATGCACAAAATAACAGTCATGCAGAACAGCGAAAGATCGCTAGCACCAGCCGACATCAACGTTATGGCAGGTCCAACGCTTTCCGGACTTGCGGCCACCAGTACAGGAAACATACTGCACGCCACAAGGAATACCGAAGCTACAGCTGCAATACTTTGGTATATGAACACCCAAAGACTAGAGCCCTCTTTGCGGTTAATGCCCATTACCAGCGACATTATCATGCACACCACAAACAGCAGCACTAGCAACCAGCGCACTATACCAAATTCTGCCACCATGCCATTCGTGCCGCCCATTGCGACAAATATCATTATGGTAAGCAGGGCAAATAAAGCGAATGCAATTATCTGAAACGGCATACGTAGGCGCGCTACCTTCTGCTCTAGTGCAGAGCCAAGCGGCGCTTTCAAAGCCAGCCAGCACGCACCTGCTGCTATAAACATAGCAAGCCCGAACAAGCCACACAGAAGCGTAAACGGCGTTATAAGACCAAGCAGCGGAACACCTGTATAGTTGCCAGCTACATCCATTGGAATACCCTGCACAACATTGCCGACAGCCACGCCAAACAGCAGCGCCGGAAGAAGCGAACCTAGGAAAAAGCACGCATTCCATACCGGACGCCATTTAGTGTCAGCCGCCCAAAATTCAAACGAAACCGCTCGAACAATAAGCGCAAACAGTACAAGCATTATTGCCAGATAAAAACCGCTAAATGTTGTGGCATAGGCATCGGGGAAAGCGGCGAATAGCGCGCCTCCTGCGGTTAATAGCCATACTTCATTGCCATCCCACACAGGACCAAGCGCCCGCCGTACAATAGCTTGATCGCGCTCGTCTTTTGCAACAAACGGATACAGCACACCCGCACCCAAGTCGAAACCATCTAATACAAAGTAGCCAGCGATAAGCAAAAACACCAAAAAATACCAGAGGATCGCAAGTGTACTCATGGCTATTCGCCTCCTCTCTCAACCGAAGTTTCCGCAGGCGTTGATGCCTTTAGTTCATCGGCTGAACCAGCATTCGCAATGTTATTAGCCTCGCCCGCTTCAGCAGAGCCCGCTTCAGCAGAAGCAGAATCATACACTGGACCTGCCTTTATAAATTTCCCCACAACGCGTACCCAGCCAACAAATAGCATTAGGTACACCAAGAAGAACAGCACAAGCGTTATAACAAGTTCGAAAGGCTGTACAGAAACACTAGTTCCCGCCTGAGTAAGCATGTATACGCCATCGGGACCAGACATGCTGGGATACACCACATAAGGCTGGCGACCTACTTCAGCAGTAAGCCAACCCGACTGTATAGCCAAGAAAGGAAATATTGGCGATATTATAAGCAGCCATTGCAGCCACTTCATATTCGTAACATTGCGATTGGCGGCTTTGCGGTTAAAGATAAGCGCCAGCAAAACGCAGACAAAAATAAGCCCGAAACAGGCTACCATTAGGTGATAAACCTGATAAACAAAGTTAACGGGCATCGTGTCAACATCTACGTCGGCAAACTGATCAGTTTTTGCTAAATCGTTCAAACCCGGATATTCGGTATCCCACGTGCCGGTAGCCAAGAAACTGGTACCGCCAGGTATAGCAAGCGTATTTGCCTGCTGCGCCTCTTCATCAACTATGCCAACTACCGACAGTTCAGGCACTTCTGTTTCATACATACCTTCCATCATAGCCAGCTTTGTAGGTTGCTCTTCCCACACCACAACAGCTGAAGCATGCGCCGAACCAAGAAGCGCAACTACAGCGATTATTCCCACAATGCTAGATGTGCGAAGAATCTTGCGTGCGGCACTTTCGTGCTGCTTTTTATGCATGTACCAAGCTGAAACAGCTATAGCAACAAATGCTCCCATAACCAGAACTGCAAGCACCGTGTGCCCATAGCGAACCAGCGTAGATGGGTTGAATGCTGCCGCAAAGAAATCGGTTATAACCGCCTGCGTTCCGTCGGCGGAAATTTCAGCACCCGCAGGAGTTTGCATCCATGAATTCGCAATAAGAATCCACAGAGCCGACAGAGCCGAACCTGCAAATGTAAGCCAAGCCGATACTGCATACAAAATGGGCTTTATCTTGTTGCGCCCAAATATAAGAATTCCCAGAAAAATTGATTCTAGGAAAAATGCAAACAGCGCCTCGGCTGCCAAAGGAGCACCAAATATATCACCCACAAATCGTGAGTAATTCGCCCAGTTCGTACCGAACGAGAACTCCATTGTTATACCAGTAGCAACACCTATGGCGAATGTAGCAGTAAAAATTCGCACCCACATTCTAGCTATCGCATCATCTTCTGGCTTGCGCGAGCGA
The DNA here is from genome assembly GCF_011039055.1 of Adlercreutzia sp. ZJ154. Lineage (NCBI taxonomy): Bacteria > Bacillati > Actinomycetota > Coriobacteriia > Eggerthellales > Eggerthellaceae > Adlercreutzia > Adlercreutzia sp. ZJ154. The sequence continues at coordinate 20,465 of NZ_JAAKEF010000015.1, read as the reverse complement.
TATGCCCGCGTTACAAAAATAGCCATTAATAGCCCTATACCGATGGTTATCGGCACGAAGATGAAGTGGTAGCTGGCTGTCAGCGCGAATTGTATACGCGACATCAGCACCTGATCAGCGAATAGATCCATTTCTACCCCCTCTTCTTGTCGCATTTGATAGCCGCAAATTTATATCTATGCGGTATCTCTGCCAATAGTGATTGGCGCACACGTAGATACTATGTGAGTACCTATTTGCTAAATTGCGCCTGCCGCTTTGCAAGAAAATCGAATTCATGCTGTAAAGTAAGCATGATGCAAAGCATTAATTCAACATACCGGATATTGCCATGCTAGACAAGCAATTATTGCAATTACATGGCGCGCGTCGCATTATTGCGGCAGCAATAGCATTTGCTGTTATTTTGGGCATTCTTTGCGCCGCTCAGGCATTCGGGCTTGCGCGCGCTATTGTGGGAATTTGGGAAGGCAATTCACTTCAAGCGCAAATGGTGTGGATACTGCTGTTTTGCGCGTGCTTCATAGCGCGGCGTATAGTTCTTAATTTTGAAGATGCCATGCTTGAAAAATACGCGCACAAAGAGGCAAGCGCACTACGCGCAAAAATGCTAGATACTCTATGGGAAAAAGGTCCTACACTAACGCGCGAATACGGAAGCGCAGCACTAGCCGCTAATGCTATAGACGGTATAGATGCCGTAGAAGAATACATACACACCATGATTCCCAAAACGGTAAATGTTTTATTCATTGCACTAATTTTGCTAATAGCAATGTTTGCACTAGATTGGGTTAGCGGGCTTATCGCGCTTGTATGCTACCCGTTCATAATTTTGTTTATGAGATTAATCGGACAAAGCGCCGGCAGCGAGGCTGCAAAACGCTATGCAGAATTTGAAACGCTATCAAGCGGTTTTATGGATGTAACGTCAGGCGTAGAAACGCTGAAATCGTTTGGAATGGGAAAACGATTTGCCGACAAAATATTTGCCATGTCGGAACGCTTCCGAGAGCTAACCATGAAAACGCTGCGCATAGCCATGTTGTCTACAACCGTGCTAGACCTGTTCGCCACATTATGTTTAGCGGCGGTAGCCATAATGCTTGGCTTTCGCTTGGTGGACGGCAGCATCCAGTTTTTCCCAGCACTTTGCGTACTAATGATGGTGCCTGAATATTTCAAACCCGTGCGTGAATATGGCGAAGATTACCACGCCACGCTTAACGGAAAATCGGCGCTGAATGCTATTGTGGAAATTACTGAAGGCAAACCAAAGGTGCCTCATGCAGAAAACCCGTTTATGGCGGAGTTGCATTTGGAAAACATGAAGCCCGGGCAAACCGTGAAAATTGGTATTGTTGGACCTAGCGGTTCTGGAAAAACTACACTACTAAATCAAATTGCCAAACTTTCTGGCAAGCGAGACAACAGCTGGACTTCTCGCATAGCCTACATTCCGCAAGACCCGTATATTTTCCACGCCAGCCTTTTTGAAAATGTAGCGTTTTATGCGCCCCGCGCTACCGAAAGCGAGGTTTTAGACGCACTTGCTGCTGTAGGACTAGATGAATTCATCAGAAGTTTAGCCGATGGCATAGAAACGCGCATTGGGGATGGTGGACGCAACTTATCGGGTGGACAAGCTCAGCGCGTAGCTGTAGCGCGAGCGCTGCTCGATCAGAAGCGCGATATATGGCTGCTAGACGAGCCTACTGCGCATCTTGACGCGCAAACAGAAGCTAATCTTATCGAATGCGTGCTGCCTTTAATGCAAGGCAAAACCGTAATTATGGCAATCCATGGCGATGCGTGGCTTGGTCACATGGACCGCATAATTACTCTGGAAGGCAGCTGTGGTCGAAATGAGTCGCAATATGCCAAATAAGCCTACATTGCGCCATGACGAATGGGTGCAGCCGTATTTGCGAAAGTACGGTAAAGCGCTAGCGCTTGCTATTTTTTTAAGCGTTGCTACTTCAGTTTTCGCGTGTGCGCTTATGTTTACGTCGGGCTACATGATATCGCTTGCAGCGGCGGTGCCATTAACTGTGTTAGCGCTACACGTACCGTCGCTGTTTGTTCGAATATTTGGCATAGGAAAACCACTTTTACGCTATGGAGAGAAACTGGTTAGCCACGACTGGGTATTGCGCATGACAAGCGAAATGCGCCGCAAACTTTTCGTGGTACTTGAGCGGCGCGCAAATAACCTCGATGGTCGCAGCAAAAACACAACTTTAGGCAGCGTGCTAGCACTTCTAAACGACGACATAGGCAATGTGCAAAACCTAATAATGCGCAGCATGCTTCCCCTTTTGTCCACATGGGTATTCGCGCTTGTAATTACAGGTATGTGCGGTGTTTTGTCGTGGCACCTAGCCGCAATAATGCTTGCGGTGCTATTGTTGCTTAGCGTTGTTGTGCCGCTATATTCCGCAGCTGCAAATTCCGCACGCACAGCAGCAATAAAAGCCGCGCAGAAGAATATTTACGACGACCTTACAGACGATGTACTAGGAATAAGCGACTGGATACTTTCAGGCAGACAAAACGATTACCTGCATCGCATAGACGCATCTTTAGAAAAGCGTGCCCGCGCAAAACATGCTATCGCTAAATTTGAACGCAACATAGCGCTTGTATCACAAATAATTTACTGCATATGCATAGTGGCGGTTTTACTTTGGGCTTATGCCGTTTTCTGCAACCCGCAAGAACTGCAAGGCATATTGGGCGCAATAGCTGCCTCGGGTTCTGAAAATGCACCGGCATATGCTCCTAATTGGATAGCAGCTTTTATTTTGTGCCTGTTTCCGCTAATGGAGGCATTTGCACCCCTACCAAGTGCAGCAATGGAATACACCGAACAAATTGATGCCCTAAGCCGGCTTAACAGCTTTAACCCCAAAAGCGCCTCAAAAGATGACGCAGTGAAACCCACACGCAAAGCAGCACGTACAGCAGCGCCCGCGGCAACACCCGCGCGTGAAGACACAGCCTACTGCCAAATATCTTCCACGCCAGACATACGCCTAAGCAACGTAAGTTTTGCGTATCCAAATTGCGAAGAGATTATCCACGGCGTAAATCTTAGTATCCCATTCGGCGAAAAACTTGCCATAACGGGACGCAGCGGTGCAGGCAAAACTACGCTCGCAAAGCTAATTCTTGGCGCTTTGCAGCCAACACGCGGCGAAGTTACGATAGGCGGCATAAACCCCGCTACCCACCAAGACGATATATGGCACACCATAGGCATCCTTCACCAGCATCCAAAATTGTTCAATATGACGCTGCGTGAAAACTTGGCAATAGGCAACCCTAATGCTAGCAATGCGCAAATGCTACAAGTGCTTGAAAATGTTGGACTGCGCGCGCGGTTTGACAAGCTGCCTCATGGTCTAGACTCTATTGTTCAAGAAAGCGCCTTTAATTTTTCCGGTGGTGAAGCTCATCGCATAGCGCTAGCACGCATTCTGCTAGCTAACCAATCTATCGTAGTACTAGATGAACCATTCGCATCGCTAGATGCGCAAACTGAACAGCAAGTACTAGACACCGTAATGCGCACTCTAGCCGGCAAAACGCTTATTGCGATAACTCATAGTGAAGCCAGCTTAGCCGCATTCGACCAAACCATAAATCTAAGCGAGCTAAACAACTTAGGCGAAATCAGCTAGGTCTAAGTTATAAGCATCAGCCAAAGAATGCAAGTTTGCATCGGTTATAGTCTGGCGAAATTGTCCACCACAACCAACCATGCTTAGCACTTTCACCAAAATGCTTGCCGCCTTTTCTATGGTGTGCATTAACCCAAAGGCTTCATCAAAAGTGTTCCCCGCGCAAAATAGTCCGTGATGCGCCCACACCACAGCATTCACACGCTTCATTAGCTCTGCCGAGTTTTCAGCCAGCTGCATACTGCCGGGTACTCCCCAGCTAAGCACGCCAACGCCTTCCGGAAACACCATGGCGCATTCACTTATCATTTGCCATAGCTTGTGCGTGAAAGCCTCTGACGTAAGCGGAAGTACAAAAGTTAGCGCCACTATATTAGCTGGATGCGCATGATGAATAACGCGATTAGCACCACATGTAGCCAGCTTTTTCACCTCGTGGTTCATTATGTGGGTTGGAAGTTCGCTTGTCGGGTGCCCGCCGCCTGCAAAGCCCCAACATTGCCTGTAACTAGCGCCGCTTCCGTCAATCTGAATAATGCCTGCACATCGCGAAATATCATCGGCAATATTGCGAAAGTAGCTGCCTGCAGCCGTTATCAAAAAGAACTCGCCTGCCACATTAGGAGCAGTTATACCAAGCGGCTTCCATTCGCCATATTCAATTTGCCCCAAAATGCTATCTATTTCGTCTTCGGGAATGCGATACGAAAGATTGCCACCGTTGCGCTCGTGCCATCCTTGGTTCCACGAATCGGTTGCCATGCGCACGAAAGCGCGCATGAAGGGTGTCTGTTCTACACACCCTACCATGAACCCACCTGCGCCACCAATTCGCAACCAGCAGGCTCACCGCTAACAAACTGTTCGGCGAAATAACGCACCAAAGCAGCACCTGTAGGTGTTGTTAATTCACCTTCTACATCGCCTACAAATGTAGGAATGCCCTCCAAAATATCCGCTGTTGCCGGTGCGGGTATAGACAGGCGACCATGGCTGCAATCCACAAATCCAAATCCTGTACACACAGGACCTGCCACCACATTGTCTGCAGCTAGCTCGACCATTGATGCCGCCGCCGCGCATACCCAAGCAATAGCTTCATCAGAGCCCACTTCGTGAAGATGCACATCTTCTGTAGACGCTCCATGCACACGCGCCTCAGCCTCCGCCAAAATATCGTAAACACCTAAAGCTGCCGCTATAGCTGCCTGCGATAGCGGCTTAGCCTCTATTTTTGCACGAACTTCGGTCATGCTGTGATGATGGTGCGCACTGGCATTGGCATCATTGGCATTGCCGCCCCCGCCTGCATTGCCGCCTGCACCTACATTGCCGCCTCCGCCCGCATTCACCACTTCCCCCGCACTAACCACATCGGCAACACCCGAAGCCTGCGCTATCGCATTGCATTTTTCGCGAGGAAGCAAAGCACCTACACACATGGCAAACGTATCTTTTTGCACGCCCTGCGAACAATCTAAATAAAGAGTTGTCATTTTCATACCTCCATATTTTGCGCCTGAGTATTGCGCACTTCCATATGATTAATCATGCTTGCCATATAGCCCGCGCCAAAACCGTTGTCGATATTGACCACCGCCACGCCGCTTGCGCACGAATTTAGCATTGACAGCAATGCCGCCATGCCATCAAAAGCCGCACCGTAGCCCACACTTGTAGGCACAGCTATAACCGGGCTGTCAGCCAGTCCGCCCACAACGCTTGCAAGCGCGCCCTCCATACCTGCCACAGCTATTATTACCGCCGCGTCTGTTATGGCATCCATATTCGCCAGCGTTCTATGCAGACCAGCCACACCCATATCGTAGGCACGCTGCACCTTGTTACCAAGAAATTCTGCCGTAAGCGCAGCTTCTTCAGCAACCGGAATATCGCTTGTGCCACCTGTTGCAACAAGTACCGTGCCTATTCCGCTGGGTTTAAGAGTTGAGCCCACACGCCCAACGCTTGACACTTCGTCGTAATTCAGAGGCACCGCCGCACAAACCGCATCGGCTTTTTGCGCGTCCATTCGCGTTATAAGAATGCGTTCTTGCCCGCTATTCTGCAGCGCCCGCACAATTTCAATTATTTGTTGAGGCGTTTTGCCTGCACCATATATAACCTCCGAGGTGCCTTGCTGTATAGGTCTATGCAAGTCAACTTTCGCAAATCCTAAATCTTCATACGGCTTCACTTTTAGCCTATGAAGCGCATCGTCTACAGACAAAGTACCAGCCTGAACCGCTTGCAAAATCTGCTTAGTTTCGTTCATTAGCATCCTCTAAAATTTCATCGGCGCTGCCGGTTCTATAACCCAATAAATCAATAGCCGTATAGTTAAATCCCAGTTCGCGAAAAGCATCGTATATGCGCTTCGCAAGCCCATTTTGCGCTTGCGAAGAATTGCACAACAATTTAGGCATTTCGCTAGGCAATAATTCTACTCGCGCAACATTATCATGAACGCGAACGCGAACTTGAGTAAACCCGGCATCCCGCAATATTTTTTCCGCCTGATCAACTGCACGTAAACCCCGCAACGTAATGCGCTGCCCATAAGGAAAGCGCGTAGCCAAACACGCAAGCGAAGGCTTATTCCACTGAGGCAACCCCAATGCACGCGATATGGCGCGCACATCTGCCTTCATCATGTCCACATCCGCCAAAGGACTAGCCACATCAAGTTCGCGCAGCGCCTTAGAGCCCGGTCTATACGCATGCGCATCGCTAGCGTTCGACCCCTCGACCAGCTGCATGCCCGCCCCGTGCGCTTCCTGCTTCAATTGTTGCATAAGAGCCAACTTGCACTTATAGCACCTATCTGGACCGTTTTCCGCAACACCACGTGCACCCAAGCTGTCAACATGAACTATTTGTTGCCTTATGCCGTATTGACTGCAAAAATTAGCAGCATCACGCGCCTCTTGTTCAGAAAAGAATACTGAATGTGCCGTTAGCGCCATAGCATTTTCGCCAAGCGCATCGTGGGCGGCAAACAGCAAAAGTGCAGAATCAACTCCGCCCGAAAAAGCCACAGCCACACGCTTAATTGTGCGAAGCTGCGAAAGCAGTTGCTGATACAGCGCGAAATACCGGTGCGCGTCTTCATCTTCGCAAGATAAATTGCGTTTCAAGTATTCCAAACCAAGCGTTTCATGCGTGCCCTTATCCATGTCTGCGCTCCAAAGCATCACGTATGCTACGTACAATCATAAATACTAGAAGCACGGCACCCACGTAACCGTTTAATCCATAAACAACGTTTACCAGCGTGCTATACGGGAAAAACAGCCCGATACACACACCCGCAATGCCACCAACCACAGCAAGCACACGAAAACGCACAGTGCCTTCTTTCGCAAGCCGCGACACCGAATTATAAAGAAGCGGTATAGACGTGCCACAGCCGCCAATAAACACCACGACAGCATAGATAACAGGCAGTCCAGCCCATATTCTGTCAGCCAATATCAAGTTCGGAATAGGGGCATTCCACACAAACAGACCTTCACTACCTGTATTGATATTCGCAATCTGCGCCAACGATACAATAATTATTGCCACAGATATTGCCACCGCGGCAATAACGATGCCCACTTTCATATTCGCGCGGGTATTCTGCGCGCCCAGCAAAGTAGTGAAACTTGCGAACCACAGAAGCACAAATCCGGCGTAAGAGAGCCCCGCCATAAACCAGTTACCGCCCGCCTGCACCATGCCTTCGCCCGATGTGTCTCCATTTAGAGAACCGGTGTTAATAGCATCCAAGCCACCAGCAAGCTGCTGCCAATCAATAACAAGCACTATTACACCTACGGTTATGAAAAACACTATATTCGCAGGACCAATAATGCCTATTACATCAACCAGCCGCCGCAGCCCTAAACACACCACACTTATAACCACGCAGGCAAGCAGGGCACCACCTACCCATGTAGGCAGACCGAAGCCCTGACTAAGCGTAGACGAAACGCCACCTGCCATAACAAAAAATGACATATAGCAAAATGCTGTAGCGTAATAGTCGAAAAATGTACCTAAATATCTACCGCAGTAATAACGATACACATCAGTGCCGCGCTCAAAGTGCTGCTCGGCGCCCACTTTTGCAAAGCAAATATTGTAGAAAATGAAAACCACAGCAAATACTGCAACAGCGCCTAATACCCATATTCCATACGATGTGTAGTATTGAATTAGCTCTTGTCCCGTGGCGAAACCCGTACCGATAACCATAGCTATTATTGCACCCGCCAGCACCAAAGCCTTTTTCAAACTAAATGTTTCGCCTAGTCCCATATTCCTCCGCATCTTTAATAGATAACTGTGAAGTCTAACCCATATAACCACGTACAGGAAAGCAAAGAAGTATCGAAAAATTCCCTTGCCGGCAGCGTATAGGTGGGTTATTATTAACAGCGCTCTGTTTCCGAGCATTATCTTTGTGCGGGTGTGGCGGAATTGGCAGACGCGTACGGTTCAGGTCCGTATGGGGGCAACCCCATGAAGGTTCAAGTCCTTTCACCCGCACCATAAGAAACCACAGACCAGCACGCATAAAGCAGCTGACCTGTTCTGTTGTTTTAACAAGGTGGAGCAAGTCCGAGAGCTGGAACCCCACCTCAAATCCGGAGCAAATTCAACCGCGATCATGACTATGGCAACATCACCTTAGCTGGAACCCCACCTCAAATCCGGAGCAAATTCAACCGAATTGTGGTCAAAACTTCCAGCTTTCCACAGCCAAGTTGTCTGATAAGCAACTTGAATTATGGAGAACACTGGGCAAACAGAAATTATTGTTGCATTAACAGGCGTAAATTGCCGTTTCGACCGTGGAAAGTCGGAAGTTTTGACCATTTTATTGGTAAAAAACTCCTAATGGCATATCTACGCTAACGCTTAAACACTGTTGCGCTTTCTGCATGGTCTAAGCGGACAGGATGAATGTCTTTGCCAATTTTGCAATCAAGGGAACAAATCCACGACATTTTTGTTCTTACTCCGTTCTTGGCAACATATTCACAACTGAAATTTTCAATCCTATTGCTTTTACACCGTTTGGCTAAATGGAATAAAAGCAATGGGATTATCTAACCTCTCACTTATAACTTTGTCCATCCAAACAATGCTATACCATTTTCTAAATTTGTATCCGACCAGACTATGCCTCCCCACAATTTCAAAGCCCATTTTCTTATGAAATTTTTCACTGGCATCTGTAAGATGTTCATCTTTTCCATCAGGACTTGCAATACATGCGTGAACTGTGCATATATTCTGCTTAATCAACAATTCTTCGAGTTTCAAATATAAACTACTACCTATGCCTTGACCTCTGCAATCTTGTTTTACATATACAGATAATTCTGCAGAATGCTTATATGCTTCTCTTGAATGGAAAGAACTTGCATATGCATATCCAACAATTGTGTCATTTTCCACAGCAACAAGATAAGGATACTCTATCAGTGTATTTCTTATTCTATTTTGAAATTCATCTATGCTCGGAACCTCACATTCAAAAGATACCGCAGTATTTAGAACATATGGCATATATATTTCTCTAATGGTTTCTGCATCCTCAATAGTAGCTATTCTTATCTCCATTACTCTTCTCACTCAGCTTTTCTTGGTACTTATGTGAACCTCACTAATTTATACCAACGTAACTTTGTCCCACTATAAACTTCAATTATTTCTTACTCCACAGATGGAGCGATATTCTCATTTATCAGCTTTTGACATCAACACCACGCACTCCACATGATCGGTGTGGGGGAACATGTCAACAGGTTGGATGCTTTCTATAGCATAGCCACCTTGCAGAAGATTTTCCGCATCGCGCACTTGGGTTTTAGGGTTGAAGAACTTGAGCTTTCAAGTTTCACCGTTTCGTTTGTGATAGCTGGCGCTGCGCTATTGGAATTGTTGCTTTCTGCGCCTGCGGTTTCGACATTAGCGCTTAACTGGGTTGTGTGCCGATTGCGAAATGACCGCGTTCTCTGCTTCCGCCTCAAACGCAATTGCGCTGGGAAATTTGTTGCTAGAAAATGGTCAAAACTTCCGACTTTCCACGGTTTTTAGACGCTTTATTTGCTTGAAATGTGGAGGATACTGGGCAAACGTACTCTTGCGCGACTATTTCAACATCTTCGACTGTGGAAAGTCGAACTTTCTGACCATTTTTGCGTAAAAATCTTTCCGCCCTTTAGTTTTCAGACGTTTTGAGCTTATCGCTAATATGTAGTGCGCGGTTATGCAGCGGATGATTTTCGTCCATCAACAGATTACGCAGGAACATCTCGAGATATTCTGTCGTTTCGTGAATTCCATTTTTCAAATCGTTATAGTTAGCTCTAACTAACGCATTACGAAAATACCATGCATTTTCGGCAAAAATATCATTCGTTACATCAAAACCCAACGTGCGAAGGTATTTAATGAAGAACACAGCTGTTGTTCTAGTATTACCCTCACCAAACACATGAATCTGCCACAAACGAGAGATAAAAACTGCTAAATGATGAATAATTTCATCCATCGAAAGATTACGATATGAAAAATTCTTTTCTTTAGAAAAATCATAGTCTAATGTGGCGCGACCGTGGAAAGTCGGAAGTTTTGACCATTTTATTGGTAAAAAACTCCTAATGGCATATCTACGCTAACGCTTAAACACTGTTGCGTTTTCTGCATGGTCTAAGCAGACAGGCTGAATGTCTTTGCCACTTCGACCATCCTGAGAACATTTTTACTGCGATTTCGTATATTAAAAACGCTAAATATTATTTAACGAGTAAATGTATCGTTACCGCAATCTATAATATAACCTCGTTCAATACATTTTTCGATAAGTATTTTGGCGTCCGACGACCCATATCCTAAATCATCTTCAATTTTGCATAACAGCTCATCAAGCGTATACGTTTCTCCGCCTTCATTAAAATAACCTCCCACCGTTAGAAACTCTTTTTTTTAAAAAAGCAAATTCTTTTTCTCCCCAAAACATTTCAGCTAAATTCATGTACCTTATTACATCATCACATGTCTCTATAGACAGCGATCCGTTTTTAATAATCTTATCAATAAGTTGTTCGCTTTCTATGAAATACACTTCATGGCAATATTCATAAATGTTCTTAAAAGAACTGAGATAATCTTCTAAACCACTTTTATTACTAGATGATGATTTACTCAAAACAGCTTCTGATGATTTTTGGAAATATCGATCAAGTTCATAGATAAAGAGGTCAAACCTATCAAACTTATTACTTCCTTTAAATCCTTGCATACTCCCCATTGCCTCCATTAAAGAAAAGTTCAAAAGGGTATGATGCATCTCTTTGCATTTTTTTAATTGCAGCAGTGCTTCTTCATTTTCTCCAATAAGTTTTTGGAATAGTTTGCATTTCTCTTCATTGAAATTAAAATCGCATTCACCGCCTACTCTACGTGTTGCGCAACACCATTCAACATTGCAGTTATTAGTTTTTCTCTCCGCAGAGTTGTGTAGCGCATATAATCTATTTGCCACGTTTGACGCAATCTTTAAATTAGCATAGTTGTACCCATCAAATTTTTCGCCGCATCCACGATTTAATTTTGTGTAGTATGTGTAAAAATGCAGATTTTTAAAATTATAATTTTTTCTGATGCTGAATTCTGAATTTGATTCCAAATAATATTTTTTATAATGTTTCCACGCTTCAATGGAAGAATCTGGTTCAAAGCCATTGGATTTTATTTTTTTGTTTTTAAACATAATTTCTTCTCCATTTTCATAAATCTTATCTACTCAGCAAACGCCATCGAAAGCAATACGAATATGCTTCCTTCATCAAAAAACTGCCAATAAGATTGAGTGAACGCTGCTGTTAATGCCCCTAATACATTATAAATCAAGCTTTTCCCTTGACATCAACACCACGCACTCCACGTGGTCGGTATGGGGGAACATGTCAACAGGTTGGATGCTTTCTATAGTATAACCACTTTGCAGAAGATTTTCCGCATCGCGCACTTGGGTTTTAGGGTTACATGAAATGTAGACGATGCGCGACGGCGCCAGCGCACAAGCCGCATTTAGAAATTGTGGCGTAGACCCACTTCGTGGCGGATCCATCATAAGCACCATATTTTCGCTTTTTGCCCCATCTATGCCGCACCGTGCAGCCCTAACAAGAAAATCGGTTGCATCTTCGACGAAAAATTCCGCATTTGTTATGCCGTTGTGCTTAGCGTTTTGGCGCGCATCGCGTATAGCAGACTCTACGCAGTCTAGCCCAAGCACGCGCGCAGCACCACGCGCAGCCGCCACAAGCCCTATAGTTCCGGTTCCGCAATATGCATCTATTACGGTTTGCGTGCCGTTCAGCTTCGCAGCATCAATGGCCGCGGTATACAACGCTTCAGTTTGACATACATTTACCTGATAGAAAGACTGCGACGATATGCGAAAAGTAAGCCCACAAAGCCCGTCCAGTATAAAACCCGGTCCGTAAAGCACGCGCTCAGTTTCACCTAGTATCACATTCGTCTGACGCGTATTCACGTTCTGTACCACAGTTGTTATTTCAGGAACACGCCGCACTAATTCGCGACAAAACGATTTTGAAAATGGAAATTGATCGCTGTTGGTTACAAGCGTTACCAGAACTTCTCCACTAAATTGACCCACCCGCACAACAGCATGGCGAAGAAAACCCTCTCCTGTATCTTCGTTGTAAGGCGCAATTTTCCACTTCAACATAAGACTGCGCACAGCCTGTACCACGCGCTTGCCGGTTTCGTTTTCAATAAGACAGCCATCCGTTGGCACAAGCTTATGCGTACCCTGCGCATACATTCCAGTGGCAACCGCAAACGCACCCGGTCTTGCACCGCGCGCAGGCGCAAACGGCGACACAACTTTGTTGCGATAATGATACGGGGTCTGCATGCCTATTATGGGACGCACGCACTTTGGGCTAGCCAATCCGGCAAACAATTCCTCAATGTAAGCCTGCTTTTTAGCTAATTGCTCATCATAGGGAATGTCTATCATGGTGCAGGCACCGCAGCGCGCACTAACCGCACATGCAGAAACGTCCGATGCGGGGTGCTTCTGTGGGTATTTTTGTTTCCTAGATTTATTCACAAGCGAAGCATTTACTCCGAGAAGGCAAACATTGCAGTGGTCAAATAGCGCTCTCCAGTATCGGGAAGAATTACCACAATATTCTTACCCGCATTCTGAGGTCGCTTAGCCACACTTGTGGCGGCGGCAACAGCAGCGCCCGAAGATATGCCTACCAAAAGCCCATCATTAGCAGCAAGTTCACGACCAACTTCAAACGCTTCTTCATCTTGAATGGTTATAACTTCGTCGTAAACTTCAGTATCAAGCGTATCGGGAACAAAACCTGCACCAATGCCTTGAATCTTATGCGAGCCAGCGCACCCACTAGACAACACCGGCGACCCAGCAGGCTCTACAGCAATTACCTGTATGTTCGCATTCTGCTCCTTCAAATACGCGCCAGCACCCGACACAGTGCCTCCGGTTCCAACACCCGCTACTAAAATATCCACCTTACCATCTGTGGCATTCCATATTTCAGGACCGGTAGTTTTATAGTGAATAGCCGGATTTGCAAGATTTGTAAACTGCGACGGAATGAAAGAATTCGGAATTTCTGCAGCCAGTTCTTCAGCGCGAGCAATGGCACCCTTCATGCCTTTCGTGCCATCGGTCAGCACCAGTTCAGCACCGTATGCGCGCATTAAATTACGACGCTCTACTGACATAGTTTCTGGCATAGTTATTATCAGGCGATTCCCACGCACAGCTGCTATTGCAGCAAGCCCAATCCCGGTATTTCCCGAAGTGGGTTCTATTAGCACAGTTTCATCATTTATTTTTCCAGAGGCAACAGCATCTTCTATCATGGCTTTGGCAACCCTGTCCTTCACCGAGCCGGCAGGATTGAAGTATTCCACTTTCCCTATTAGCCTTGCTTTCAGCTGATGATTTTTCTCATAGTTAGTCAACTCTACAAGTGGAGTATTGCCTATAAGCTCTGCTGTATTTTTATAAATAGCCATCATTTCCTCCCGAGTCAGTAGCGCAACGATGTCTTTAGTTAATAGCTTGCATCCTATCCATCAAAGAGGAAATAATCTAGAAACTGAGTTATAGCGATTTTCGATAGCTGCTCATGCCATATATTTTTCCGATAGCCACGGGCTTATTGGTCCGCGCGAAAGAATATCAATATTGCAGGTAGCACGCGAAATAGCAGTATACAACCTGCGCCGCGATACATCATTTTCGGGAAACGTCTTCGCACTAGCATCGGGAATGATTACATTATCGAATTCAAGCCCCTTCGCTAGTTTTAACGTTGTTGCAAACACTCCATTTGCTGGCAAACTATCGCGCGCATTCACTACTAAAAGACTATCTCCAATAAGATTTTGCACTAGGCGCAATTGTGCTTTCCACGGCACAATTATGGCGGTCAACTCATCGCTATCGGCTTTTTGTTTAACAGCTTGGCGAAGCGCCGATATGTACTCTTCCTCGCTTGCGTATTCCTCAATATGCGGTTCGCTGCCATTGGGATGTACCGACTCTATCTGCATGTTATTTAAGGTTGCCAACTTTGCAAACACATGTGTTATCTGCGGAGTAGACCTGTAGCTAATCATAAGATCGCATCTACAACAACTGCCGCATGCTTGTTCAAATATATGCTGCACGCAGGCAAAAGATGTTGCCGTCTCGCCAATAGACTGATTTTCATCGCCCAACAACATAAAGTGCGCCCGACGAAAATATTTCGCCATCACCATAAGCTGCGCCGCCGAATAATCCTGCACTTCATCAATCATCACATACCGCGCATCAGGTTGCGATAAACCGCACAAAGCCATCTTCGTATACAACCATTCAACAGGTGCCACACCACTAGCATCAAGCAGACGCATACCTATGCGATCAATTCGCAGCCATTCGTCATTTTCTATAGCATCAAGCGCCGCGGCATGCTTGTCGCGCAACATGCGCAAAGCAAGCTCGCGCGCCTCAGCCTCGGTCTGCGGGCTAATAGTTTCGCGGAATATGCGCAGTTGCTCCTCTACGCTAAGAGCATCAAGCTCATCTAGCGCATCATCGCTTGCCGCCATGCGACGCAAACGCTGCTCCGCACGCTTCAGTATTCCCTCGCGGACAAGCGTTATGCGCCTTGGTCCCATTGCTACATTGCTATGCTTATGCATAAGCCCGTCTATCTGATTCGTGGAAATAAAACGCACTTTCCCACTGCGTATTTCGCGAAAATCGGCTTGGGTTAGGTGCAGGTTCGCAATTCCGCGCTCTATTGTTTGCAAGCGCTCAATATCGCATACACCCTTGCCCGGCTTCATATCGTGCGGAAGCAAGCGCGCAGCCAATTCATCCCAAGTTTGCGCCTGCGGATTGCTTTCCCCCATCTCTGGCAGCACGTTTTCTATATATGTACGAAATACAGAATTTGGAGTTATCAAATACACCTGATCGGGGCGCAAATCTTCGCGATGCCGATAGAACAAATACGCTATACGCTGCAGCAAAACCGATGTCTTGCCACTACCAGCCACACCCGACACAAGCAGCGCCGGAACATCTTCATGACGAATAACCGTATTCTGTTCCCGTTGTATGGTGGTGGTTATCGCTTTCATATGTGGTGTACGCGCATCTGAAAGCGATCGCAATAAAAGCGGATCTTCTATGGCAACCGAAGTGTCGAAATACGCACGCAAGCAATCGCGTTCTATATCGAATTGCCGCCGCAGCTTCAAATTGACATTTATCTTGCGACCATTCGCCACATAAGACGTATCGCCCATTTGCTGGTTGTAATACACCTCGGCAACAGGACTTCGCCAGTCAACCACTAAGCGTTTGTAGTCTTCATCGGAAACTCCCGCCGCACCAATGTAGAGCTCGCGCACACCGTCGGCAACGCCATCAGCACCTACACCCGCATTCGCGTTATCCGCAGCAGACGAAGCCACCGCAAAACCATATTGCAGTTCTATCTTCGCAAAATATGGCTGCTTCAACAGTAGCTGCACATCGCGTAATTTACGTACTGCCGCTTCGGAGGCAATGTTGTAACTGTCGATAACACTGTTAGCTGTAGCAAAAGCAGCATATGTCTCAAGCGCTTCATCAAACGATGTGGCGTTCAGAGTAAGTTCTTCTGCCATTGCATCTTTATCTGCCGCCGCATTAAAGTCTATCTGGCTTATCTTGTGCGCTAAACCATCTTGCATACGTAAAAGATCGGAATAAACTTCACTTAAATGTGCCTGTTCCGCACTAAAAACAGGATCGCTCACATTATTTACACTGTTTACATTACCCACATTGCTAGTGTTATTGATACCTGCATCATTAGAGTCCGGAATAACCAACCTGATACTCCTCTATAAATAGTTGTAACTTCTCTATGTATCTTGCCGCCAAACTGGAAAGCTGGCGTTCGTTATGAACGATATATCCCACTGTCATTATTTCTTTTGTGTCTATGGGCACCGCCACCACACCGCTACTCATTTCGCTTGACATAACGCCAGTGGACACGATATAGCCCATATGATGCGTAAGCAAATTAGAAAGCGTTCCGCGATCGCTTATTATTACGCGCTTAGACGCAGGCAGCTCGGCAAATGGCTCTTCCGAATAATAGAACGAATTGGAATTGCCCTGCTCGAATGTATAGCGCGGATATTCGGTCAAATCGTCTAGCGTTACTATTTTTTGCGCAGCCAACGGATGGTTCGAATTTACGAAAATGTGCGGCTTTGCAGTAAACAGCTTTGCAAACGCACAGTTAGCATCTTCTAGTGCACGCCCTATTACTTGCTGGTTAAACGACGACATAAATAAAATGCCCACATCGCTGCGGAAGTCGCGCACGTCGTTAATTATTTCGGACGTTCTACACTCGCGCAGCGTGAATGTGTAACCCGATCCTTCGTATTCGTCAACAAACTCCAAAAACGACTCTACGCAAAACGTGTAATGCTGGCTGCTAACCGATAAATGCTGCTCTGCTGGCTCGGCATCGCGGGCGTAGCGCTGTTCTAGCAAATTCGCTTGTTCTACAACTTGGCGCGCATAACCTAAAAATTCCATCCCTTCGCGCGTAACAGTAATGCCCCTATTTGAGCGCTCAAAAATAGTAACGCCCATTTCCGCTTCTACATCTTTCACGGCAACCGATAAACTACTTTGCGAAGTATATAGGTTATGTGCTGCTTGACTAATTGAACCGCATGCAGCTATCTCTATAAGGTACCTCAATTGTTGAAGAGTCACAATTCACCTTCACCTTGCAAATTCGCCGTATAAAACAAACTACAATTTCGCGCTTGAGTACGCATTTTTGGCACATGCTCCCAATGCGCACTTTTAATCAAATCCAAGAGAACGTAATTATATCCTCCACGTTGCCCGAAACCAGTCTTTTTGCCTAGCTTATATGTAGATATAATTCAGGAAAGACAACATATCCCCTATTCGGGAGCACTAAGCATCCCAATGAAAGGCTACTACATGGAGCGCGAGCAGTTCAAAAGCCGATTGGGATTCATTCTAATTAGTGCAGGCTGTGCCATAGGTCTTGGAAATGTATGGCGTTTTCCTTATATAACCGGTCAATACGGCGGCGCTGCGTTTGTGGTTATGTTTTTGGTGTTTCTTGTTATATTTGCGCTGCCCATTTTGGTTATGGAATTTGCCGTTGGGCGCGCAAGTCAACTTGGCGTGGCGCGCAGCTTCGATAAGCTAGAACCGCCCGGCACAAAATGGCACCGGTTCAAATGGGTGGCACTATGCGGTAACTACCTGCTTATGATGTTTTATACAGCCGTATGTGGTTGGATGTTGGCTTTCATGGTGAAAAGCGCTATGGGCACATTCAGCGGAATGGATGCCACACAAGTTGGAGGCGTTTTCAATGCGCTTATGGGAAATCCGCTTGAAATGAGCGCATACACACTAATAACTGTTCTAATTGGCGTGCTTGTAACGCGCGCGGGCGTTCGCAATGGAGTAGAGCGTATCACGAAATTTATGATGGGCGCTTTGTTCGTGGTGCTTCTTGTGCTAGTTATACGCGCCGTAACGCTGCCGGGCGCAGCCGATGGATTGATGTTTTACCTTATGCCCGATTTCGGCAGACTGTTCGCAGAGCCCAGCACTTTCTTTGACGCTATGCTAGCCGCCATGGGACAAGCGTTTTTTACAGTGTCGGTTGGTATTGGCTCTATGTCGATATTTGGCAGCTATATAAACAAAAGCTACACCCTTACCGGAGAAGCGCTGCGCATTGCTGGACTAGATACGCTTGTAGCCATTATGGCTGGTCTGATAATATTTCCAGCCTGTTTCGCATTCGGAGTAGAACCCGGCAGCGGACCCGGTCTTGTATTCATAACCCTACCCAGCGTGTTTAACCAGATACCACTAGGTAATCTTTGGGGTGCATTATTTTTTGTATTTATGAGTTTCGCCGCACTTTCTACAGTTATAGCGGTTTTTGAAAACATCATGAGTTTTGGAATGGACCAGTGGGGATGGTCAAGAAAGAAATCTTGCACCATAAATGGAGTGGCGCTAGCCATACTATCTATGCCCTGCGTGCTTGGATTTAGCGTATGGTCGGGCGTTCAAATACCGGGTATTGGCAACATTCAGGCAATTGAAGACTTTATAGTGTCGAATAATCTGCTTCCACTGGGCGCACTTGTATTTTTGCTATTCTGCACACGTAAACAAGGCTGGGGCTGGGATGCATTTCTTAGCGAGGCAAACACAGGTAAAGGAATCCATTACCCCAAAGCAATTAAACCTTATTTAAAATATGTGCTGCCTATCCTTGTTCTGATAGTAATGGTTGCTGGATACATCCCAATTGTTCAAAGCTGGTTTACCTAGCACTTCGCTTACCTAGCACTTCGCGCGCTACATAGCGACTATGCACTTCGCGCGCTGCATAGCGGCTATGCACTTAGCACGCGCTTCAAAGGCAAGGCGCTAACTTAGCGTGCACTTCAAAAGTGATGCTGCGTTTCTGTAGAAAGGAATGCGAGCTTGTTCGCATACCTTATCTGCAAAACGAGGCATCCAAGTTTGAACATGATTATCCATGAACTGCTGGAAAGCAGCTTCAGGCGTGCCACCCGGCAAATCCTCAAGCGAAACAGCCGTTTGGCTTGCATCAACACCAGATGCAAGCATGGCAAGATATTGGAGAAGTTCCAGCTCGGTTGCTACATAGTCTAGCGGCTCGTTCGTGCCTTCGGGTTGACCAAGCCCACATGCGTTGCAAAACCGCTCCACATCCATAGAATGCGGATTCACAAACAAAAGCCCTTGTACGCCGTCGTCTTCTGCCCGCCATATTCCCTCATATGGAGACACAGCTGGATCGGGTGCTCCAATAAACAAATAAGTAGCTTCTGCGCGCAACGCATGCAGAAAAGCTTCAGCATCATTGCTGTTTTCCGAACAGGTAGCACATTCCCAATCTAGGTCTAGTGCTTTTGTTATCTCTTTAGCAGCATCAAGCCATTCCCCGCTTACAACTGCTTGCGAAAGCGCCGTATCGGGATAGCGAAAACTAAATGCAAGAAGTTCATATAGTGCAGCACGCACATGCCACATCTTAGTTGTGTTAGGCATTTGATTCCTCCCTTTTTGATGCGTGAGGCTCCGCCTTCCAAGAACAATACGCCACCTTAATATTCAATACTATATGCACAAACAATACCGCCATAAGAACCTTAGCTGATATGGCATGCAGCGGATCCCAGAAATAATATCCGCCAGCATAAAACCCAAATGTTGGCAGGACTGTGCCCGAAACCATAATTCCCGACACCGCACAAATAGCAAGACTTGCCAAAATGATGATATTTAAAGCAAATCTGGCTGTTTTTATCCCGCTTTTCAGCATTCCTTTAGCAGTTATATTATGTGCAGCACAATGCACCACAAGAGCTAAAGTTGCAAAAATCCCTATCCATTCATGAGCCGGAATGCCGAAAATTGCAGGAAATGCCGAAAGCACATAGAGCGCGAGAAGAAATACATCCAATACAATAAACCACCTATTCATGGGTATCCTCTTCTCTATTTGACGAAACGCGCACATCTTGCGCATTTTGATGCTGTAAGCCGTTGCTCTTCGATAGCAAGCGCGTAATAGCTACCAAAACTACAACAAGTACTACAGGCATTAGTATCCATATGTTAAGAGACGCATCACTTGCTTGGTGATATCGCGTAAAAAGGGTATCCCAAGCATGGCATTCTAGCGAAGCACATGCCGCCTCGGGACAAACCATTTCATGCACGCCGTCCGGTTGCGGCACGTCTGCAAAACCATGACAAGTGCCCGAGGCACATCCGACAACAGGACATGGAGACGTTTCAGTTATGGGATAGATGCCACTCTCGGGTTCCACAGCAAAGCTAACACCCAACACGCCCATGCCAAAAACAAGCAGCACGACAACTGTAATAAGAGTCTTCTTCATCTGCATTGTTCCTTAAATTTAGAAAGCGTATGACTTTTGTTGCTTATTTCAATTGCGTATATATTGAATATGCACACCCCGGCTGCCCTAGAGGGGTAGGCAGCCGGGATGACAGGAGAGAGAAAGTTGTCAGTTATATAGTGCCTATTCAGTCTTATCTTTTAAGGGCAGATACTTCACACCTAAAAGGAATATAAGAATTGC
>NZ_JAAKEF010000014.1:0-57338 GCF_011039055.1 Adlercreutzia sp. ZJ154 | reverse complement strand
TACAAATTCAACAAAGAGCAGATATCGCTAGGAGATATAGATACTATCAAGCATCTATTGATACTACATCGCTTGATAAAGGAGCAGACTACGATAAGCTAGACACAAGCTATATTATCTTTGTTTGCAATCACGACCCATTCAAAGCAGGACTTCCTGTATATGAAATAGAACCAATATGTAGACAAGACACATCTTTAGATATAGACAGCGGTATACACTGGATTGCCCTTAACTGCAAGGATTATAAGAAGACAAAGGATAAGCATCTGCTTTCTTTTATGGAGTATGTCTCCACTGGTAAAATAGACCATAAAGACAAACTAGTTACATCTATTGCTTGTGCAGTAGACAGAGCCAATAAAGATAGAGAGTGGGTGAATAAGGTGTTTTCTGTAAGTACAATAGGAGAAGATTGGGAGCGAGAAGTACGTATAGCCCGCAGAGCTGCTCTAAAAGAGGGAGAAGAACGAGGGTTAGAGCGTGGGCGTGCGGAAGCTGAAATGCGTTATGCAGAACTCACAAAGTTACTTCTCTCTAAAAAGCGTGAAAACGACCTATTTAAGGCATCCGAAGACCCAGCCTATCGTGAACAGCTTTTTACAGAGTTTAATATATAGAACAATTTATCAACGTAGACTAAAAACTGTGCTGAACAAAATGAAAAACTCTCGTCTAAAGCAAACATCAACAGATTAGAGAGTGTCGGACACAGTCGGAGTAGGCGACTCGCAAAAGCTGCAAAGTATAGACAATCAACGTTTAATGGGCTTAGTGAGTAGTTTCGCAGCACATCAGTGCGGTTTGCACTCAATCAGATTGCACGCAATTAGATCCATGGGTCTACTTTTTTCTCAAAAATGGTCAAAACTTCCAGCTTTCCATGGTCGTAGCGCCACATAGCTAACTTGAAATGTGGAGAACACTGGGCAAACAGAAAATTCGACACCTTTCTGATGCCTTAGTAGGCACAATTCCGCATTCAGAACCATGGAAAGTCGGAAGTTTTGACCATTTTTCTGACTATTTTTCTCCGCCAAGTACGCGTTCTATTAAATAGCCTTCGCGTATGCCGAATCTGCATATTTCCAGATGAGTAGCACCAAGCGCATGCATAAGAGTGCGCACGATAATGCTACCGGGAACTAACGTGTGCAAACGATCGGGCGCAACAGCCGCAGCAGTATGCGCAAAAATATGCGGACTGCTTTCAAGCGCAGCTAACATATCATTTAACTGGTCAGCAGCAACAACTTTAAGCCGCTTTCCGTTACCTAAAATTCCGCCGCACATTTTGGCTGCAGCACGTACAGAACCACCAATGCCGTAAATGCGCTTAGCACGGTAAGGCTCAATACTAGGAAGCGTATCTAACTGCGCGGCAAAAGCCTGCTCTATTGCGCGCGTCTCTTGCAAAGTGGGCAGTACCGTGTTAACAAACTGAGCATACGACGACACGCTACCTTGCCCCAAGCTGACGCAGTGCGAATCGGTATTATTCCGTATAACGGTAAGCTCGGTGGAACCACCACCAATATCAACAAGCGTACCGTGCTCTATATTGCGATCGCACGTGGCACCCACAAAACCCAGATGGGCTTCGTCGCACTCAGACAACACGTCAATTTCGTGACCTATAGTTTTTTCCAAAATGCGCGTAACCTGAGCAGAGTTCTCGCAGTTGCGCAGCACAGCGGTAGCGAAAATATGCACGTTTGTGCATCCGATATTGTTCGCGTGACGCAAGTGGTCGTCTAGCACTTCGGCGGCGCGATCGATGCCAGCTTGCGTAAATTGACCGTCCTCCACATATGCTGAAAGACCCGCAATTTTCTTTTCGTCGATAAGGTTTCGGAAATCTTTCTTGGTGAAAGGCTGCTTTGCGCCTGCATGTACCTTATAAACTACTAGGCGAACCGAGTTCGACCCCAAATCGATAACACCAAAAAGAGCCATACTATACCTTCCAAAATTCCAAACCCACAAATTCGCAAACTAAGGCAAGCCTAGCGCCGGCATGCAAGCTCAATGCAAATACAGCGCCTAGCGCACAACTTTTAGCAGCGCTTCTGTTTAATTTGCCACAATTTGAATTAAATTTCATGCATATAGCGGAAAACGTCTTCGCGCTGAATGGTAATTTGCGTACCCAAATTTTCGCCAGCTTCGTTCAGGCGCTCTTGCACTTCGTTGAAGTTGCACACCTCAGGCGCCAGCGTCACCAGCATCGTCATGCTAAATATTTCATTTGCGCCTAAAATCGTCTGGTTAATATCATCTATGTTCGCACCGCATTCGGTAAGAACCGTAGCAACAGCAGCAACAATGCCAGTGCGGTCTTTACCTAAAACAGATATGACACATTTCATGGCAATTCCCTTAATTTCGAATCGGACAAAACGGACACAGCGAATTTTGCGCACTACAAACGCAGCCCACATTCGCATTCCGCAATTGCATGTAGCCTACATAGTAGCAAATCAGCCAACATGCAACAGAGAAAGCGCCTCGGCACGCGTGTCGGAATTCGTTTTGAAAGCGCCGCGCACCGCACTTGTTGTGGTGCGAGTGCCGGGCTTTTTTACCCCGCGCATGCTCATGCATAAGTGTTCGGCATCTATCACGACTAGCACTCCGCGCGGCTGCAGCTGTTCCATAAGCGTGTCGGCAACCTGCGTAGTAAGACGCTCTTGCACCTGCGGGCGTTTCGCAAACGCATCCAAAAGCCGCGCCAGCTTCGATATTCCGCAAATTCGCCCGCTAGGACCCGGAATATAGGCTATGTTAGCGGTGCCAAAAAACGGCACTAAGTGATGTTCGCAAATTGAATAGAACGGAATGTCGCGCTCTATTACCATGTCTTCGTGACCTTCGTCAAAAGTTTTCAGGAAATGCTGCGCAGGGTCTTCCTGCAAACCGGCGCACACTTCCTCGTACATGCGCGCCACGCGCGCGGGCGTTTCAATCAGCCCTTCGCGGTTCGGGTCTTCCCCGATGCCTTCCAGAATTAAACGTACACCCTCTTCTATTTTGCGCTTGTCCATTAAAGCTCCAATTCCAAACCTACCGGGCAATGATCGCTGCCCTGCACTTCATCATAAATGCTGGCACCCGCCACGCGCGGCATCAGGCTTTCGCTAACTAGGAAATAGTCTATGCGCCAGCCGGCATTCGTGCGGCGCGCGCGTCTCCGATAACTCCACCAAGTGTACACCCCTGCTAGGTCGGGATGCACGCGCCGAAAAGTATCCGCAAAACCGGCGGCTAGAAGTTCGTCAAACTTGCCGCGCTCTTCGTCGGAGAAGCCCGATTTGCCCCGGTTCGGGTCAGGGTTTTTCAGGTCTATATCGTTGTGTGCCACATTGAAGTCGCCACACATTACCACCGGCTTGCTAGGCACAGTAGAGCCATCGGGCAGCACGCCAGACTGCAGCCCTAAGCAAAATTCGCGAAACGCATCGTCCCATTCCGTGCGATAGTCTATGCGCACAAGATCGGTCTGAGAATTTGGCGTATAGCAATCCACGAACCAGAATTTATCAAATTCCAGCGCCACAATGCGCCCTTCGCAGTCGAAATGCGGAATGCCAAGACCATGCAGCACGCGCGCGGGCTCTTCCTTACTAAACACCGCCGTGCCCGAATAACCCTTTTTCTCGGCGTAGCTCCAAAATTGATGATAGCCCGGCAAGTCTAACTCCACCTGCCCAGCCTGACATTTTGTTTCTTGCAGGGCAAACACATCGGCGTTGAAGTGGGCAAATACCTCTGCGAAATTTTTGCCCAAGACAGCACGTATCCCATTAACGTTCCACGAAATGAATCGCATGAAGCCTCCTTGAAGTGTGCAGAATATGATATCCAAAACCGCACTTTTGTGTGGCACTAAACTAGCTTTTTGCGGCACTAAACAATGTCTATTTTTAGTTTCTTATTTAGCGCTGCAGCCACATCTGCCAACAAATTAACTGTTGGGTTGAATTTGTTGTTCTCGAGGCGACTTATTAGTGATTGCTGAACGCCTGCGCGCTTAGCCAATTCCTGTTGCGAAATCCCGGCGTTTTTTCTGGCGCGCCTAAGCATTGCGCCAATGTTTACCGAATGACAACTATCGACGATATCTCCAGCGCCGCATTCAGCGCTATCGGCACTTTCGGTTATTTCCCTTATATAAAAATTGTCTTGCACGCAGCGCCCCTCATGATCCACAAGCAACTGAAACGGATCATAAAAATCCATATCATGAGCTTTGAGCACTTGCCCTAAATTTTGCCTGCTACTAGGTATCACGCGGCTTTCCACCCAGCGCCTACTTTGCTTGTCTTCCATAGAGTACGAACCGTTTTCAACCATTAGCGAAAATTCAAACGGCATTTCCTCCAAATCAATATCCCTAGAAATGTCTATGCGAAACAAATCGCACGCTTCATCGTAAGTTAGAACGGCACATGGTTGCGCCGCGCGCTTCGATCCGTCTATGATGTTAAATTTGCGCATACCAACACCACCTAGTCCATATAATTTCCCATATTTTATCTACATGAGTTTGTGAAATGGCAGAATTTAGCCCTTTGAACAGGAATGTTTTCCCCTGCTGGGTTAACGTATTGGGCGGCTTTATTGAAGATGCAAAGCGAGTAATATTTTCCTGAAGTGAACGTGTACCTATAAAGTTGTTCGCATCCACGTCGTTTAGGGGGTCTACCGCAGCCACTTTGTCTTCATCGTTATAGCAAGAAAACACAAGCGAAAGTCCACTATCGAAAATAGGCGCCAACCTCATATTGCCATTGGCGCTTCGCAGAACTTCTATATTTGCACCATGCCTATCCCTGTTCGCGATAAGGAAATCCACCAGCATCATTTGCCTAATTTGCTCGCCCCAACCATAGCGGTCGCATAGCTCTAGCGGCGATTCGCCGTGCTTCTTCGTTAAATCATAAAACGCATCTAGGGCTAGTTTTCGCTCGTCCGAAGCGCGATAGTTGCGCGACCTGTTTAGCCACGTTTCATACTGCGCACCATCCACATTCACTAGCGCATGAACAAGTCGATATTGCAAATGTGGAATGCCTAGCAGTTCCATTAAGCGACTGGCAATTAGCTCATTTACGCATTCGTGACCATATATGCCTCGGTAGCTATCGTAACAAGAAAGTTTATAAAACCAAGCACCCGCGCCAGTTTCTTCACGCGCTTTTAGAAAGCATCCTGCTGTGCCCGAAGATGTGGCGCGCTCGGTCCACGAGAGTTTTCTTAGGTCTTGTATTTTTGATATAACATCACGCATTATGCACCTCTTTCGATGCAGCAAATTTCTATGGTGACAATTTTTATATATGCAATATACTACATATAAAGTTTGTGAGAAAGGTCTTCGAATTTTAAAAATTGCTAGATGTCCTATTTATGGTACGGTTCGCCGCGGCTTATTTTGAAAGCCCGGTAAACTTGTTCGAGCAAAACCACACGCGCTAAGTTGTGCGGCAAAGTTATGGGACCGAACGACATTTGCGCGTTCGCGCGGGCAATTACAGTAGAATCTACGCCATGCGATCCGCCTATTACGAACACTACGTTACTTCTGCCTTCCAACGCTAATTTGTCCAATTTTGCAGCTAATTGTTCGCTAGAAAATTCCTTTGCGCGAATTGCTAAAAGTATGACGAAGGCATCTTCAGGTATTACGCGCAACACAGCATCAGATTCGCGGGATAGTGCCTGCCGTACCCCGCATTGCGACGAATCAACGTCGGGAACTTCTAAGACCGACACGTTGGCATAAGGACGCAAGCGTTTCAAGTATTCATCGCACGCCTGCGCCCAAAAGCGCTCTTTCAGCTTTCCAACAGACACCACACTTATACGCATCATAGAACATACACCCGCACTACACCAGTTTCTGCACCATGAAATCGTTTGCCGCAAGTTCCACCGAATCATCCAGCGGCTCTAGCGCAATAGCGGGCACGCCCGTGCGCGCAGCATAGCGCGCCAGTGCGCGCTGCAGCAACCAGTCAGCCACTTCCGGATTCTTAGACAACAGCGCACCGTGAAGATACGTGCCCAACACGCTATTAGCTATGGCACCGTCAGCATAGCTTTCACTATTGTTACCATGACCGGTGCGCGATATCACGCGACCGAACGGCTGCATGTCGGGCGCTAGATATGTGCAACTAGCATGGTTTTCATAGCCCACCACAGGATGTTTTGCAAGCGGCGAATCCAACACGATATTGTCAATTAGTCGGTCGGTAGATGTGCCAGCGCGGCGCGTCTCAATGTTCAAAACGCCTAGCCCCGGCACTTCGCCTTCGCTAGAAAGCCACGTGTTTCCCAGTATCTGATAGCCACCACAAATAGCCAGAATAGGACCGCCAGCTTGCGCAAAATGTGTCAGCTGGTCGCGCATAGCCATAAGCTGCTTGGCTGCCAACGACTGCTCGCGATCGGGTCCACCACCAAGAAATACTAGGTCAACCTTATTTAAATCCACCGTTTGATTATGCTCTACGCGCTGCACGCGCACAGGTATTCCGCGCCAGCGTAAACGCTGCTCCAAAATTCGCACGTTTCCGCCATCGCCGTATAAATTCAAAAGATCGGGAAACATGTGCGCGATTACTACCGGCGAGTTTGGTGGATTTGAGGTGATTGGAGGGTTCCATGTAGATGTTGTGTTCGGTGTGGTTGATGGATTCGGTGCAGTCAGTATGCTGTTTTCGCTGTTTAGTGACGGCGATTTCGCGAATTTCGCGGTGCGTGTGTCGTCTGAAGATGTTTCACGTGAAACATTTGTTTGAGCAGACGTTGCGCGTTCGCAAGCATATGAGGTACTTTGGAGTTCATTTTGCGACAGACTTTGCGGTGCGCTTTGGAGCTCACTTTGTGGAAGACTTTGCGACGCACTTTGCGGCGAGTTTTGCGGTGCGTTCTGCAATGCGTTCAGCTCTTCGCGAACAGGTGCCAGCGCCGTATAGTTCGCAACAGCATACACATCAGCATTTTGAGGAAATTCCCCAGCTGCTGCAGCTGCAAACACATCTGACATTTTGTCTATCAGTTGCGCTTTTACGCCAGCATATTTCAGGCGCACTTGAAGATCGTTTTTACGTATTCCGCCCACATATATATGCGCACCCGAAAGCTGCTGCAGTTCCTCGAAATCTATATCCCAAATCCACGATATATCGTGCCCGTCAACATTATTGTCGTTTATGAATAATGCGATTGCGCATTCCGAATTTTGCACACCAGCAGGGGCATTGGTAACAGATAAAGTATCGCTAGTCGCAAACTTAGCCGCATCGATTTCGGCAGCAGCAGCATCATCATGCGTTACTTCTTTAGAAGCGTTAGTGACTCCAGCAGTATGAACAGGCACAGCATTGGCTGTAACGCGCTGCACCACAATGCGCAGATTTTGGTTAAACCCGGTGGGATTTTTCGCCAAATTAAGCAGAACACGATGCTGCCCTATTTTGTAGTCCTGCAAACGCCCGTTTTTCGGATTGAAATTATCGATTGCGCGCTGAACATCTTGCGGAGCGCACCCCACGCAAATAGCTGCTGCGGATACTGCTAGCAGGTTGTATACCATATAATTTCCAGCCAGCTTAGTATGCACAGGAAAACAAGTGTCGGCGGAATCGGGAATTTTTATCGTAGGCGCTTCATGCTCCGCTTCGTCTGCTGTTTTGCGCACCATTTCACCTTGCGTTTCGCACGCCACGTTGTCTGCCACCTTATACACCGCTTCACCCGGCGTTTCGCGCTTCGCTTCACGCACCACTTCGCACGTCGCTTTATCTGCCGCTTCGCGCTTCGCTTCACCCGGCGTTTCGCGCTTCGCTTCATCTACCGCTTCACCCGGCACTTCACGCACCACTTCGCGCGCCGCTTCAGCAAATGTATCAGTCGAAAATGTTTCACGTGAAACATTTGTTCCTGCAATCGTATTTAACCGAGCGCTTTCTTCCGAATCATTCAGTAAAAGTGTTTCACGTGAAACATTGAATTGCAGACCATCTACATTGAAACGCACATCTCTAGCCGCAAATTGCAATGCAGGTCGAGCGAAACCACATTCCGGACACCTATAAGCACCCAGTTGCCCATACTGTCTGTAATCGTATTCCATCATGGCATTGCATACTTGGCACATAGTGGTGTCACTAACGGCATTCTGCTCTAAATTTAACGGCTCAACTACACCAAACGCAACGCTGGGCACATCTTTGCGCGCAGGCACTTCGCCCACACGGCGCGCCACCATTGCACACAGCGGGTCATCAGCGTTGTAAACAAGCACAGTACGCGGGCTTTCGCTTAGCGCCCGCACAATTACATCCTGTATGTGATCAATTTCGCCGCACCTATCCAGCTGGTCGCGAAACAGATTCAACAGCACCAAATAGTTGGGTTGCAGCGCAGGCAACGTGCGACCTAGCCACAATTCGTCGCTTTCCAGCACGCCCCAGTCAGCCCCGCGGCATTCCAGCAGCGCCGACGCAACCCCATACGCCAAGTTAGCCCCTGTACGATTGCAGCAAACGCTAAAACCAGCTTGCTCTAGCGAATCGGCAAGCAAATTCGTACATGTAGTTTTGCCATTTGTGCCAGCCACCACCACAGATCCGCTACGCAGCACTCCGCGTGCATGCTGTATTACCTGCGGATCTAGGCGCATAGCCATTTTTCCCGGCAAAGTTGCACCCGCACGACGCGCCACATTGGTTAATCCCCAATGCAATCCTCGCGCCACGGTCTTCGCTATTCCGAAACGTATTCCCAAACCGAGCCTTTCAACCAGTTTGCATCAAGTATAACCTGCAACTGCAACGCTTAGCTCGCTCTATGTTTATAATTCATGTGGGCTCGTTCATTCGTGCGCGTGCAAAACGGTGCGTATCCCGCAGTTGATGGCACTTGCAGCTTTGCGCCACGCAGCCCGCAACTGACAACGGCAAGCAAAAGGAGATGCAAACTGCAGTGGACGTATCGCAAATAACCTCGTTAGCAATATTTCTAATTGCGCTTGCCGTCATAATTTCCGAGAAAGTACACCGCGCCGTAGTAGCGCTAGTAGGCGCAGCGCTAATTATGATGTTGGGTCTGGTTCCCTTCGACGAAGCGCTGGTCCACATAGACTTCAATACGCTAGGCGTGCTGTTCGGCATGATGCTCTTCATAAGCGTGGTGAAAATGTCGGGGCTGTTCGAGTATTTAGCCGTAACATGTGCGCATATTGCAAAAGGTCAACCATGGATGATAATGATGCTGTTCGTACTGCTTACTGCTGTGCTTTCCGCATTTTTAGACAACGTAACCACCGTGCTACTTGTTGGTCCTATGACACTCAATATTTGCAAAATGCTAAAAGTTAACCCCGTGCCATATTTCATAACAGAAATAATGGCATCGAACATTGGTGGCACAGCAACGCTTATTGGCGACCCGCCTAACATTATGATTGGCTCAGCTGCAGGCTATACATTCGCCGATTTCATTGCTATTGATGCACCCGCCGTAGTAATAATACTGGCGGTTATTTTGGTGCTGTTTTACTTCTTATACGGACGGAAAATGACCGTTGACGTGCGCGACGTAAACGAAGTTCTCCAGCTGCGCGCAACCGATTACATAAAAGATAAGCGCCTGATGGCTATTTCGGTTGGCATGATAGCGCTAGTGGTTGCAGGTTTTATGCTGCACGGAGCGCTGGGTTGGGAATCGTGCGTTATTGCACTTGGGGCAGCAGGGCTTATTCTGCTAATTTCGCGCGCACCAATTGATGAAGCGCTGGCAAATGTAGAGTGGACCACCCTGCTATTTTTCGCCGGTCTGTTCATAATTGTTGGCGCAATGACAGCCACAGGTGTTATAGATATGCTGGCAACGTGGCTGGTAAGCGTTACCGGCGGCGATGTGTTCCTTACGATGCTGGTGCTTGTGTTTGGATCGGCGGTGGTGTCGGCGTTCCTAGACAATATTCCATTCGTAGCTACAATGATTCCAATTTTGACCTCGATGCAAGCTGCCGGAATGGATGTTACGCCGCTTTGGTGGGCGGTTTCGCTGGGCGCATGCTTAGGTGGAAATGGGTCGCTTATTGGAGCCAGCGCGAATGTGGTGCTAAGCGATATATCGCGCAAAAACGGCTACACCATAACTTTCGCCCAATATTTCAAAGTTGGTTTCCCGATAATGCTTCTTACGGTAGTAATAGCGGCAATCTATTTGGTTTTTCGTTTCCCGCCGGCATAGTTCGCTTGACACTTCCATCGGCACAGCAGGTATAGCGGGCATGGCAGGCATGGCATCGCGCACTTGGTTTGACACGCCCGCCAGCATAATTGCCCAGCATAATTACCCAGCATAACTGCCCCAGCGCGGCACTACGGCAGTACGAATAATTGCGCCAAAATACCCGACAGCATCATTGCGGCGAACGAAATAATCACAAGAACCAAAAACCGTTTCACCGGATTCTGTCTAGAAAGCATAGGGAAATGCACAGCCAACCGTCGCTTGTCCATAAGCGCAAACGCAACAATCCCCAAACCAACCGCAATAACTCCATACCCCATAAATACTCTACCCCACAAAGAATACTGAGCAAGGCTTTCGGCAGGCTCTGCAATCATCATAGTTGTAACCACGACAAAAAGTATCCACACAACAGCCAGTACCACATTCCAACAAATCCCCAACCACCTAGGAATTTGTGGCACCAAAAAAAGTGCGTGGAA
This sequence comes from Adlercreutzia sp. ZJ154, assembly GCF_011039055.1. NCBI lineage: Bacteria > Bacillati > Actinomycetota > Coriobacteriia > Eggerthellales > Eggerthellaceae > Adlercreutzia > Adlercreutzia sp. ZJ154. Next base: position 46,584 of record NZ_JAAKEF010000014.1, on the reverse strand, counting down.
ATTATGCCTATGAATCTACACTGACCGTAATTCCATTATTCAACTGCACCGCAGTACCAAGCGCCAAATCTTCAAAACTTTCCGAATTGCTTGAAGTGGCTGCATTGTTTGATCGGCTATCGTTTTCGCTCTGAGGCACAACTTGCGAGGGGTCATTAGTAGACAGTGCGCTATCTATCGCAGCGCTATAAAGCGCTTGCGAAGCAAGCACAACAATAATGGCTATAACATTTAGGATAAGCCCGACGATGCTAACGCTTTTCCGCCACATTTGTTCTTTGCTGTTATTACAATTCCAATTACGCCGAAAACAAGTCCAACAAAAGCCAAAATAGCAGATAAGTTGTTAACAATGGGTAAAAACGAAGTAAGCAGGGAAACTATGCCGAGTACCAAGCTGATTATTCCCATAGTAGAACGGTTTTTTGGTTGCATAGCCTGAGCAGACTGCTTAGACACAATCGATTGCTCAGACGAAATTGGCTGGTTTTGTTGGGTAGGAACTGGCTGATCGCCTTGAGCAGAAAATTCGTTCTGGTTCATAGATTTTCCTTTAGATTACACGCTAAAAATGCATGAACGGACATAAATCTCATGCATTAAATCTGTGATTCATAGTAAAAAAGACAGAGAGAGATTTCATTAGCTGCCAGCTAAGATTAAATGGTTTTGCACTATTTACGTTTTTGCGGATTGAAAATAAATGAACGCAGCACTATTCTCTGCCAGCTTTCTGCAAGATTTGCACTCATTAAAAGTCGCAACTATGGGAACTTGTGATGTCAATAGGTGTTGCAAACAGTTAGTTTTGTGCCAAGGTTTGTATGTCACTTGATATCGCATTTTTGATACACAGATATAAGGTTTGCTATCTAGTCTTGATTAGAAGATTTATGAGTCTTCTAGAGAAAGAATAGGTTGCTATGGATAAAGAAAAGTTTGTTTCTATTACAAATCAATTTATGTTTAATCGTGTAATGATTCAAAAAGAAATATGTAAAGACTTTCTAGAGTGTGTTTTGAATAAACAAATTGATGACCTAATCTATAAAAACGCAGAACAAGCAATAGAACCTAGACTAGACTTTAAGAGTGTGCGACTTGATCTATTTGCTAAAACAAAACATGAAGTCTTTGATATAGAACTACAAATTCAACAAAGAGCAGATATCGCTAGGAGATATAGATACTATCAAGCATCTATTGATACTACATCGCTTGATAAAGGAGCAGACTACGATAAGCTACCCATAAGCTATATTATCTTTGTTTGTAATCATGATCCTTTCAAAGCAGGACTTCCTGTATATGAGATAGAGCCAATATGTAGACAAGACACATCTTTAGATATAGACAGCGGTATACACTGGATTGCCCTTAACTGCAAGGATTATAAGAAGACAAAGGATAAGCATCTGCTTTCTTTTATGGAGTATGTCTTCACTGGTAAAATAGATAAACAAGACAAACTAGTTAAATCTATTGCTAGTGCAGTAGATAGAGCCAATGAAGATAGAGAGTGGGTGAATAAGGTGTTTTCTGTAAGTACAATAGGAGAAGATTGGGAGCGAGAAGTACGTATAGCCCGCAGAGCTGCTCTAAAAGAGGGAGAAGAACGAGGGTTGAAACGTGGGCGAGCCGAAGGCTTACAACAAGGACGCACGGAAGCTGCACGTTACGACTCTCTTATCGAACACCTATTTGCCGCTGGACGCGAGGGCGATGTTCTTAAAGCCTCTAAAGACCCAGCCTATCGCGAACAACTATTCAAAGAATTTGGAATATAAGACTGCGGTCCTCATCAAGCCTCTTGTATGAATATAGCAAAAAACAACACCCCTGCTAACACTGTAATCGTGTCACAAAACGTGTTCACGGGGCTGAACGACGAAGCAAAGCCGCTAGCCGTAGGCATATATGCCGACCGCATATGCTGGGTGGCACCCGCTGCGCATATAGTAGAAATGCTATCGGACGAAGCCGACACAACCACCGCACCTGCATCCAAAATAGCCACGGCACTTACCACTGAATTCCCCATTAGCAAAAACGCCGCAATATTCAACTACAAAAACGCCTTTGTAATGCCCGGATTTCACGACGCACATCTGCACTTTTTTCATTCTGCACTATATGCGTCGCCCTTGGCAGAGCAGTTCGTAGGCACAAACGAACAAGATTGCGTGGAACGACTTGCCCCGTTAGCGCAGCGACGCCCGAAAGGTTCATGGCTACTAACCCAAGGATGGCGCGAATATCTATGGAATCCACCGGTTATGCCGTCCAAACATTCACTTGATGCAGCCTACCCCGACAGACCGGTAGCTATGTATTCCGGCGATGCCCATACACTGTGGCTAAACTCTTGCGCCATGGAAGAATTGGGGCTAAACCCAAGTTCGCAAGCTCCATTAGGCGGCACATACGAAAAAAATGCCGCAGGCGAACTTACCGGCATCGTGCGCGAAACCGCCGCTATGGAACTTATGCCGAAAATAGTTGCTACGTTCAGTACCGAAGAATTATTGGATGCATATCGCAATTTCCAAGCACAACTTAATGCGCATGGCATAACGGCAATATGCGATATGGCACTTAGCGCTACACCCGGTGTCGATTTCGTGCGCGACGACTTATTTCAACACTTAGAAAACACTGGCGAACTTACCGTGCGCACGCATTTATTCCCCACGCTTTTATCCGGCACTACGCGCCTTAGTGAACTGCAAGCCCGTCTGCAAAGCCCAATGTTGCGCGCCTGCGGATTCAAGCAATTCTTTGACGGCGTATCCAGCCAACACACCGCATGGCTGCACGATCCATATACAAACGCACGCTTCCCCGACGATTGCGGGCGCCCCACAATTAGCCCACCTGCCATGAAACAGCTGGTGTTTGAAGCTGCACGCGCCAACCAAAGCGTGCGCATCCACACAATAGGCGACGAAGCCATACACCAAGCACTAGATATTTTTGAAAAATGCCCTACACCAAAACCTATTTTCACTTTGGAACACGTAGAAAACTTCCAACCACACGATATAGAACGCCTTGCAAATTTAGACGTAATTGCCTCGGTGCAGCCACGACACATAACGCTAGATCCCGGAGGTCCCAAGCGCGATCTTGGAGATGAGCGACTGCCTTATATTTGGCCGCTGCGTACACTTTTGCAATCGGGGGCAACGCTAGCTTTCGGCACCGATTCGCCGGTTACAAATATAGACCCGCTGGCTGCTGTGTATACCGCCGTTACCGGTCGCGGCGCAGACACCAGACTGCCCTCAAGCGACTGGTCAGTCAGCGAACATATAACTGTAGCCGAAGCATTGCGCGCCTACACTTTAGGAAGCGCAATGGCTACTGGTCGAGCAGACGAGCTTGGCAGTCTCGAATCCGGCAAGTTTGCCGACATAACCGTACTTAGTAGCAACCCACTAATATGCGATACGGAAGATATACCCAACATAAAAGTTTTAGCTACTTATGTGGGTGGCTCTCTACACTAGCGCAGCCTCAGTAGCCTATTTTTTTGGGCGAAAATTCCCCAACAAGTCGTATATTTTCCAAAAAATGGTACTCCGCGTTACGCTAGTGCTGTCTAACTCAACTGTAGCTTTCTGCGCTTTCTGGCTGTAATGCGGGTTGTTCTTCTTGAAAAAGTGATTACAAATTCTCGTGATAATAAGACCCAGAACACCCACCACAGCAAAACTTGCGGTTAATTCCAATACGGGTGAGTTGTTATCTATAACTGCATAAAGCGAGGCTAGCCCGAAAAATATTGATATGGCTGCACAAAGCACGGTAAATACACTAATAAGCACCTCTTTAGCGCGCGCTTTAGAGTGCACATAAGTAACTACCATGTATATAACAATAGCCAGAACTATAAGCGCTATTACTAGCGGTAAACTGCGCGAAAGTCGAGCAAGAAGACCTATCATAATATGGCTGCTTTCAAACTGCTTAGCGTTGTTGCGCGTGCCCACCAACCATTCGTTCTGGCTTCAGCGGCAATACGTGATGCTTGCGAAAAACTGTCAGTTATGGCAAATGTGCAAGAACCGCTGCCACACAGTAATACTTGGTTGCAAACTGCAGACGGCGCTGCTGCAGATATATCCCCCGCAAGATATTCCTCTAGCTTTTCGCGAACGCTAACCAATTCAGGCACCAGAAATTCTGCCGCAGACGAAAGGTTGTTATACAGCGGAACTTCGCTAGCTAATTTCGCACTTTCAACCTGCGCCAGTAAATCGGATGGTGCAAACTGCGCATCTTCGTCGAAACGCGCATAGGCTTGTGCGGTAGAAACACCCGCATGTGGCTTCGCTAACACTATTGGGGTCTTAGCGGGCTGTAAACGCGATTTCAAACATTCCCCCGCGCCACTTAAAAGCGCGCATCCTCCCTGTAAGAAAAACGCCACATCGGCACCAAGTGAAGAAGCTACTTCGTATAACACCGGAGCATCGGACGGCAAGCCCCACATGTTCGCAGCTGCCACTAACGCTGCTGCCGCATCTGACGAACCGCCACCTAATCCAGCTTGATGAGGTATGTTTTTTTCTATGTGAATAGATATGCTTTCGAATGTTTTGTAATCAATCGCATGCGCCAACTTTGCCAAAGCTCGAGTTACCAAATTTTCTGAAGCCGGAACATCAAGCGCCCTTATGGCAGCCTGAGTTTTATCTGCCGTTGTTATATTTACAAGCAAATTATTAGCTGGACCTACCGCTGCCATATGCGAGGGCAACTTTTCTGGCGCGCACCAAGACTGAGCATTACGATGAAAATAAAGAACGTCATGTAATGCTAGCGCATGCATTACATTTACAACATCATGATACCCATCCCCACGATGCCTACCCACAGCTAAAAACAAATTCACTTTCGCTGGCGCTATTACTTTCAAAGCACCCGGCCCTAAGAATGTATCAGCTGACCACTGAGCATTTCTAGCTTCAGCCATCATGTCTACAGTTAGGGTTTCCATATCCGCATTCCGTTCGTATCGCTAATTTAATCAAATTCGGTCAAATATAATTTGAAAAATGTTACCGTGAAATAGTCAAAATGCGAAATTTCGATAAATCGCAAGCTTGATTACTCAACGGCGTTGCTTGAAAAATTTCCGCAAAATGTCGGCACATTCTTCGCCAAGTATACCAGCTACAACATCAAAACGATGATTCAGTCGCTCATCATTATGCACGCTATAAAGCGTGCCTAATGCCCCGGCTTTCTTATCGGAGGCACCATATACGCAACGCCGCACACGTGCCTGATGCATAAGCCCCGCACACATTATGCACGGCTCAAGCGTTACATACACCGTGCAGTCAGAAAGCCGCCATGCATTTAATTCGCGCGAAGCCTGTTCTAGTGCCAAAAACTCTGCATGAGCTGCCGGATCGCACAACTGTTCACGCATATTGTGAGCCCTAGCAATAACGCAAGGTTCTGCCAGCGCACGCCGCGTGCCCGCATCAAAAGGCTGATAAACTACTACGGCACCTATAGGCACTTCGCCTTCCGAAAAAGCCGCTTGAGCCTCTTCTAAAGCTAGCCGCATGTATGCTTCATCATCTAGCAATTCGCACGCAGCCAATTTATTATGTCAGCGCTTTCGTACATAGGCTTACCATCGACAAAAAGGCAAGGAACTTGCTGTTTGCCACCTACTTCTACTAGTGTTTGTAGCGCAGTCGCATCGGAACTTATATCGTGCATTTCAATATGCGCAGCCGCATCACCCATATCGTCAATGGCATTCACAACGCGCATGCAATACGGGCATGTGGGTTTTATATACAAATCCAGTTTCATATAAGCCTCTTTCAGTAATAACTTCCCAAGAGAAAAGCACCGTCAACAGCCGTTTCGGCATTTTTTGTTGGCAGCTACCCAAATAGCAAACATAAACTATCTTATTACAAACGATTGCGGACTAGCAGGCAAAGCTACAGTAGCAGCTTTGCCCTACAAAAATATGTTAGTCTACTCGAATGTAAGACAAACGTGAAATATCAATGATGCGCTAGCTGTTAATCTAAATTCCTTAAGTAGTCCGCTATATACGGAACCGCAAACTCAACTTTACCACGCGCCGGAGCCTCTATAATACCAGCATCAATAAGACGCTTGCGATACTTTTGTGCGTAATCGAAGTTTACATTCATCCGCTCAGCAATATCCTTTACCCATACAATCGGTTCATCCTCAGCCATTGCACGCAGAAAAGACACATCCATATCAGAAAGTGCTGATAGAGTGGTCTTACATATATCATTTTCAAAATCGTAGCGCGCAGATTGTATAGCGTTCGATAAAACTTCACTGTCTACTGCATCATTTTCTCCCGCATAAAGCACCAAATTATGACCTATTAACTGAAGCAGATACGGCGACCCTTGCGTAGCTTCCGATGCCTTATTTCGCAATTCAGAGCTAATCGAAATTCCAAGTTTTTCGAACGATCTTGCAAAAAACGCATCTATATCACTGAAATTTAAAGGATCGAGCACAAATTTACGCGCACGATTTAAAAATGTCTGAACTTTGTCATTCAGCGTTGCCGACACAGCTCCCGGAAGTCCAGCCATCACAAGAGCAACATTTTGCCTTTCGCCAACCAATTCCTGATAGGTTGCTACAAGCTGACGCACTTCAACGGAATTTGCCTGAAGCTCATCAACAAGAATCAATACCCCTCTACCCTGAAGTGTAAGTTTCCTGCATAATTGGGTAAGCATATATTGGTAACTTTTTGTTTCCTGTGTGTTCTTATCAAACTGGAGTCCCGCCGAAAAACCAAAGACCCCAAAACTACCTCCAGAAACATGTGAATTACGCTCTTTTACATACGGCTCACCAGCATCTTGAATTTTCTCCACTATCCGCCGGAGCATATCATCGGTTGCAATCGAGGGCGTAGCTACAACAAATCCTTTTTCGGATGCCCTGTCTGCCAATTCCCAAAGAAGCACTGTTTTACCACTGCCCCTTTGCCCAAGAAGAACGATTGCGCGATCTTTGTCTCCCGGCCCGCTTTCAAGTCCATCAAGAAATCGCTTAATTACAGGTTCTCGCCCAACAAGCTGCGCAGGGCGATTTCCAAATGAAGGAGAAAATATTGTGTCCTTAATCATTTCAACCTCCTGCAACATTTATTTAATTCATTAAATAAATATTTATTCATTGTCGCATTATTTGGAAACTTTTTCCTTTTTTTCCTATTTTTTCCTTTTTTTCCTATTTCTACTTTCAAGAATCACGCTAAGTCTTACATACTTATTTTGCTAAGCTGCGCAGGGCGTTTCCTAAATCGTTTGTTGAAGTGTTTTATCTCGTCAATTTATCAGTTGATACTGATTTCAGTATAATATATAAATGAGAATATATTTTACGAGGTACGTCAGGAAAAGAAATGCTCTACATTCTTACAGGCAAGGTTCAATCAGGAAAGAGCCGCTGGCTGGAAGAGCGTGTTAAGACATTAGGTGCCGAAGGCATCGAATGCTATGGTGTTATTTCTGCAGGCATCTGGATTAGGTCTGATAGCGAATGTGCTAATAGCCAAGGTTTCGAAAAGCTTGGCATCGAAAGCATTCTGCTGCCCAATATGGAGAGATTCGAATTCGCAAAGCGGAAGGATCTGGCTAAAGCTAATGGTTCGTTTAACCAGCGAAGCCAAGCTGGCAAAGTAGGGCTTGGTTGGCATATTTCGGATGAGGCGATTGCACGAGTGAACGCGCATTTCGCATGGATTGCAAAGCAAATTAAGGCAGATAAGATTCACGGAATGCTTGTAGTCGATGAACTCGGGCGCTTAGAGCTGGACCATAATGCAGGTCTTATTGAAGCCATGAAGCTTCTTGAAACGGGTGCAAGCGATAGTTTCCCAAATGCAATAGTAGTTGCTCGCCGTGAATTGACGGAAAAGGCAGTGAATCGTTTTGCCAACAAATGGGGCAGCTCTCAAACGATCTCGCTTTAGCAAGCCCTTGCAGCGAAATATCAACAATTTTTCGCATAGAAGAATTTTCTCTTTTGAAATATCTATAAATGAGTATAATACTTATATTAGATTAATCCCTTGTAAGGATAATACATGCAAACCCAGTCTGCCGAAAAGAAGCATGGCAAGGAAGTTGAGGTCTGTAAGCGCCGCTCTAAGTTGAGTACGCATGCCGATGTCATCATTCTCGGACTGGCTATCTTCATGGTGATGCTTGCCGCCATCTCGCTCATGCTGGGAAGATACCCTATCGACCCCGGTCAGGCAGTTGCAATGCTGATTAGCTGCATCATTCCGCTAGATGTAACTTGGACAGAGCAGCAGTCCACTCTTTTCTTTAATGTGCGTCTCCCTCGCATCTTGCTCGCACTTATGGTGGGCTGCTGTCTTTCTGTTGCTGGCGCCGCATACCAAGGCACCTTCCAAAACCCGCTGGTTTCACCAGATATTCTAGGCGCAAGCCAAGGAGCTGCATTTGGTGCAGCTATCGCGATCCTGCTAGGTTTTACCGCTGCAGTGGTATCGGTGTCCGCTTTCTGCTTTGCGCTCCTTACCGTATTGATAGTTCTGCTGATAAGCGCTCGCGCAAAGGGAAACCATATGATGGTGGTAGTGCTTGCAGGAGTCATGGTAAGCTCGCTTTTTCAAGCGGCTGTTTCGTACTGCAAACTGGTTGCCGATCCTTCTGATGAACTTGCCGATATCACATACTGGCTAATGGGAAGCCTTACCGGCGCGAAGATGTCGCAGGTGGCAACCGTGTTCCCAATCCTATTCATCGGATGTGCGGTTCTTTTCGCATTGCGTTGGCGAATTAACATCCTTACCATGGGCGACGACGAGGCATCCACAATGGGAGTGAACGCCCGTCGCATCCGAATTGTCGTTATAGTTTCCGCCACATTCCTTACGGCGGCATGCGTATCCGTCACTGGCACGATTGGCTGGGTCGGACTCGTCATTCCACATCTTTGTCGCATGCTTGTCGGCGCCGACTATCGCAAGCTAATCCCAGCATCCATGCTAATGGGCGCAGGCTTTCTCCTGCTTGTTGACGATATCGCACGCCTAGCAACTACCGCCGAAATCCCAATCGGCATCCTCACCGCATTTGTCGGCGCACCATTCTTCCTCTATCTCATTACTAGAAGGAAGCGCATATGAGCATATCGGTGAAGAATCTTACGTTCGCATACAGCAACCATGAGGTACTGCACGACCTGACGTTCGACATCCCCGATGGCACGCTTGTGAACGTGCTCGGACCAAACGGCGTAGGAAAGTCCACCTTGTTCCGCTGCATCTTGGGTCTAAACAGCAATTACGATGGCATAATCGAAGTGAATGGCAAGAACATCAAGAATCTTTCTATTCGCGAGCGCGCCAAAGAAGTGTCATACATTCCGCAGTCGCACGCACCCGTATACGACTACGAAGTGCTCGATGTAGTGCTCATGGCAACCGGCGCCGATCTGAAAATGCTAAGTAATCCCGGCTGCAGCCAGCGTAGCCGTGCGTATGAAGCGCTAGAACGCGTCGGTATTGAGAATTTCGCGCATCGCATGTACACGCATCTTTCTGGCGGCGAACAGCAGCTCGTCTTAGTGGCGCGAGCGCTCGCGCAGAATGCAAACACCATCGTTATGGACGAACCCACAAGTGCACTTGATTACGGGAACACCATGCGCGTGCTCTCATGCGTTCGACAGCTTGCTCGAGAAGGCCTCTCAATCGTGCAATCAACCCACAATCCCGACCACGCATTCCTCTATTCCGACAAAACACTTGTCATCAAAGAGGGTCGCGTAGCCGCTTACGGCTCTCCATATAACGTCATTACGTCGAAGCTTATCAGCGGTCTTTACAGCATAGATGTAGAGGTCAATTCCCTTTATGGCGACAAGGTACGCGTGTGCGTGCCCGTTAAAGAGATAAAACGCAATCGAGAAGAAATTGGAAAGGATGGGATCGATGCGAATATCTAAGAAGTCAGTTTTGAGAGGGGCGACCGCGCTGCTGTGCGTCGGTGCACTATGTATGGGAACCGTTGCTCTCGCAGGCTGCACATCAAACAATCAGGCATCCAGCAGCCAAGCAGTTCAGGCGCAGCCAGAAACGCGTATGTTCACAGATTCACTTGGGCGCGAGGTGGAGCTGCCGGCGAACATCGAGAGGATATGTCCATCGGGTCATACCGCACAGCAGGTTCTACTCACCATGGCGCCGGACAAGATGGTAGGTCTATCTCAGCCGCTTAGCGATGACCAGCTCGCTATCTTCGGTGAAAAGTTCAAGGATTACCCGGTCTTCGGTGCAGTACTCGGTGCGAAGGACGACCTCAATCGCGAGGCGGTTGCCGCCGCTGATCCGCAGGTCATCATCGACACTGGCGAAGCAAAGAAGGACACGCAGGAAAGCCTTGATGCGCTTCAGGAGCAGCTCGGCATCCCCGTCGTTTTCGTTGAGGCTTATCTCGAAGACTACGGCGCAGCTTACAAAACGCTCGGCGAACTTCTCGGAATGGAAGAGCGCGGCAACGAGCTTTCCAAATATTGCACCCGCGTTTATGACGAAGTGAAGAGCACGATGGACACAATCCCCGAATCTGAACGTGTAAACATGGCATATCTACTTGGCGAGAACGGGCTAAACGCCATTGCAAAGACTTCCTTCCAAGCGCAGGTCATTGACATGGTTGCGAATAATGTAGTTGTAGTAGACGATGTTTCCGGTAAGGGCAATGGCAACGAAGTCAGCCTTGAGCAAATTGCTGTTTGGAATCCGGAGTTGATTATCTTCCAAAAAGGCAGCATCTACGACACTGTAGGCAGCGATCCGGCATGGAGTGGCATCGCAGCCATCGCCAACAACAATTTCTATGAAGTACCGAACAATCCATGGTGCTGGATGAACAATCCCCCCACCGTGAATCAGTTGATGGGCATGCAGTGGCTGCCTCGCCTGCTCTATCCTGACAAGTTCAACAACAGCATCGAAGACGTTACGAAAGCTTACTACAAGACGATGTACAACAAAGACCTTACAGATGCTGAATTGAGTGAGATTTTGCAAGGAGCGCTTCCTCGCTAAAGTGGCAAAAGCGCAATAAGTTCTATTGTTTTCTCCTCTCTCATGAAGAGATCGGCGTAAGCCGATCTCTTCATTTTTTACAAAAAAGCACAACAAGGCGATTGATAAGGAAATGGCTTTGTTCTACATTATCAGCGAATACCGCAATTTCTTCGAGCGCTGTTGGGATTGTGGTGGAGGAATAAGGATTTCCCTGCTAGTCCTGCAAGGAAAAGCGCCGTTCACCTTGCAGGATGCTGGGTGGTTTAGTTGAGTGCGCATCCTTTGGCAACGTTCTTGGCATCTATCGAGAATGTAACTCCATCAATAGGAGGCTTGTTGAAAGGGTTGGTTATGACTTCTGTTCAATTTAAGCGTTCCGGTGAATGTGAAGTGGTTTTCGCCTATCCCGGTACGGGCAAGACCTATGCAGGTGGTTTTGACGGCGTGCTTGATGCGAGGATTGGTCGATTCAAGTACAAGAAGCCTATATGCGCTCATTCCCTGCTTGAAGCGGAGAGGTTGAAGGCTTCGCCTTGCTGCGAGAGCGACATATGCGACGAGTGGCCGATGAACTACTATCACTATTTGTCCGAGGTTCAGCGAAGCAGTGAGTACCGCTTCGTTCTCGCGCCGCCTATTATTCCTGTGATGGTTACTTTTGAAGCAGAATGCTTCAATGGCGGTTACCAGCCTTACACGCTGGTCTATCCCCGTGCGGATTTGGCCGATGAGTATTTGCAGCGATACAAGGACAGGGGAAATGCGCAGTCCTTCATCGAGGTTTTTTATGGTGACTTCGCCTATTTCATAACGTACTACGAGTCTATGAACCCGACAAAGCGTGTCGTTCTCGGAAGCGGACAATATGTCAGTGACTACATAGAAGGGTCGTTGGTGGGAGCATGAATAAGGTCAACATCGCGATGGACGAGCATGGCAACCTTTTTGTTCACGACGATGTGAGTGACAAGGTGTATAGCATGAAAGACCTGCCATATGAGATGCATCGTCGGGAGGTTGAACGCTTGGAGGACTTCATTGCAGAAGCCGTAGCCCTCCGTGATACCGGGAAGGGTCGATATCCCAATTTGCTTGAGGAGTTAGATGACTATCTGGCGAGTTTGCCTGACTGCTCCGATTGACCGTCATGGCTGTCTATCTCACTGGCGATACCCACGGCATGGTCGGAAGCGAGGACTTCGACCGCTTCGAGGTCTGGAACTTCCCCGAGGGCGCGGAGTTGACGAGGGATGATTGTCTGATTGTCCTCGGCGATTTTGGGATGCCCTCGGACTTGTTTGATAGCGACCATGATTTGCGCTCCTTGGCGGCTAAGCCTTGGACCACCCTTTTCATCGACGGCAACCATGAGCGCTTCGACTATCTCAATCATCTAAAAGTTGAGAAATGGCATGGTGGAGCGGTTCACCGTTATCCGAGATACGAGAATATTGTCCATCTCATGCGCGGTGAGGTCTACGACATAGGCGGTTATTCGTTCTTCTGCATGGGCGGTGCGCAGTCGATAGACAAGGCGATACAGCAGAGTTGGGGGACATGGTTCCCAGAGGAAATACCGGACGAAGCTGAATACGCCAATGCGAGGAAGAACCTTGCTCGTTGCGATTGGCGCATCGATTTCGTCCTCTCGCACACCTGTGCGACGCGCTATCTCGCAGAAGCCATAGGCGATAAGGGCTTTATTGGCGTTGGTGCTGTCAGCGACAAACTGACGGACTTCTTGGACGAGTTAGAGGACAAGCTGCAATATAGGCATTGGTTCTGCGGCCATTTTCACAGAGACTGCGACATAAACAGCCGCCATACTGTTCTTTATCGTTCCATTGTTGACCTCGAAGATTATTTGTAGATGCGGTTTATCGGGTTGATAATGGGTTGTCTTCTCGTCTCGGCGAGGGTTTCGAGGATTGGGCTTAGGGGTTTTAAGGTCGGTTGCTATGACGGTATTCTTTACAAGTGATTTGCATTTAGGGCATCGGGCGGTGTTGGATATTTGCTCTCGTCCATTCTGTGATGTTAAGGATATGAACGCGCAGTTGATTGAGAACATCAATCGCCGTGTGGCTGTCAGTGATACGTTGTGGATCTTAGGAAATGTTTCGTACCGGATTAGCCGCCGTGAAGCAGAGAAGTGGTTGCAGCGTATTAAGTGCAGAGATATACGACTTTTGAGGGGCAATCACGATAGGGATTGGACGGACAGCAATATCTTCACCGAGGTTAGCGACTACAGAGAGTTGAGATTAGACGGTCGGCGCATCTGCCTTATGCATTATCCGATTACCCAATGGAACGGCATGCATTATGGCTCGATTCATTTGCATGGGCATAGCCATAACGGGTCTGAATATAATCTTTCGAACATGGAGAAAAGGCGTATGATTTGGGATGTTGGCGTTGATACCAATGATTATGCGCCTGTTAGCTGGGAAGATATCAGAAATGCGTTGATGGTGGATGTTGGCTAAATGAGTATTTGAAAATGCGCTTCTAGCTGGGCGAACTTTGAGAAACGGTGCTTTTTGTGTTGCCAATAGTGTTACCACGAATTTGGCGGTTTTGTGGCTGCTTCGTTTTTGGGAGCATTTTGGGAACAACCGAACGAAAATCAGCGTTTTTCAAGTTATACGAGTTGGGTGAGATAAAAGAAACGCCTGTATAGTGCTGTTCGCGAAATAGGTAGGTCTGGCGGAGGAGTAGGGATTCGAACCCTAGAAGCCCTTTTGGGGCTTACTCACTTAGCAGGCGAGCACCTTCGGCCTCTCGGTCACTCCTCCGCATGTAACCCTGCATGTTACCCGAGCAAAGCCTGCGGGTCAATAAACTACGCTGCATGTTTATAATGAAACCATTACAAAACTTCACAAACGGAGAACGCAGAGAAACATTGGGTCCTAACTTCGACATATTGAAAGCAACCATAACAACAGCGCTGACAGCAGCGCTTGCGCTAATGCTTTCGCTCGCCATGCCGCTCTCCGCTATAGCAGCAGAGCCCGCCTTAGAAAACCCCAGCGTAGACATAACCGCCCAAGTGCAAACAACAGGCACTATGCACATAATTGAACATCGCGTATTCGCGTTCAACGGCGAATACGACACATTACGCTGGTCGTTCACCGGCTTCCCCGAAGACGCAAAAATAAACGTATCCTCAGTTCGCATGGCGAAAGTTAATGAAGAAAACACCGTCGAAGGCGATTGGATTACGCTCTCTCAAGTAACTTTTAATTCCGATTGGCGCGAAGCCGTTAAAGATTCCGGCGGAAACATGAAAAAAGAATACGCCGATTCGCAAACACCCCAAAAAACAGGCGAAAGCGCGCCTGTCTTCCCCGCAGATAACTCATGGGCATTAGACGATCGCCAACATGCGCTATATGCTTTCTTCCAACCCACCACCAACCGTACAATTTTTGAAATAGACTACTCAGTTGAAAATGCAATAGCCGCCTATGACGATGTGGCAGAAATATATTGGGATTACGCCCCCGCACGCAATGACACAGAAACGCATAATCTTATAGCAACGGTGCAGCTACCAGTTCCGGAAAGCGCCACCATAACCCCGGACAAAACAGTACTAGCTTGGGGACACGGAGCAATCGGCGAATTCGATATAGGAACAGACGGCACCATTACCTACAAAGTGCCATACATTCCAAAGGGACAATACGCAAACGCACATATTATTTTTCCGGTAACGTGGCTACCAAATCTGACGGTAGAAGCAAAGCAAGCCTATTCGGGCACACGGTTAGACAATGCCCGCACCGAAGAAGAATCGTGGACCGACACTTGGAGCAACAATGTCGTAAATACGCTAAGTATGAATATAGCCGCATTGGCTGTATGCGCTGCAGCGCTAATTGCATCGGGCGCAACATACATGGTGCTTGGTCGCGAAAAACATCGCGACAAACTGCCCGCGCTAACCGATGCAGAAATAGCATCAATAACCTCCGACAGCGAAATGCTAGCGCGCTTTAACTCGTGGAATCATATAGCCGAAAACGAAATCAATCCCGACAACACAACAAAACGCCTGCAAGAAGCCAACTTATTTGACATGCGCAGCTTCAAAGCTCAGAAAGTGCTTGCCATTGTCGCCTTGGTATTCATAGCGCTTTCCGCAATCGCAGCTATCGTATTTGGGAATTGGCTAACATTTGCCGCATTCCTTATTACTGGAATATGTATAGGCGTGTGCGCAAACTACATACCAAGACGCACGCCAAAAGGCACAGCTTTAGCCTTGGCGCTGGAAAATGCCACCGACCAGCAAAGCGCCAAATTGGGTGATTCATAATATGTCGCGCATGCAGCCCCTGCCTCCATTTGTATATAAACTAATGTGCGCCGCCGCCGCACTTATTTGGGGCAGCTCGTTTGTGGTCATGAAAGACACCATAGACGCTTTCCCACCCTCATGGTTAATTGGCGTGCGCTTCCTGCTCACAGCACTTTTGCTGACACTTGTGTTTGCGAAGCGCATGCGACACGCCTTAAACGCAGAATCGCTGCGCGCAGGCTCTATTTTAGGTGCGCTAATTTTTGCGGCATACTGGGCTCAAACAGTGGGACTGAACTTTACCACCCCGGGCAAAAATGCTTTTCTAACCGATATTTATTGTGTGCTGGTACCATTCATGTTCTGGTTCGTTACCCGCAAGCGCCCAACACGCTACAATCTTGCAGCTGCAGCATTGTGCATAACCGGCGTGGGATTTGTGTCGCTTTCAGGCGATACGCTATCAGTGGGATTCGGCGATTTCATGACAATAATAGGCGGCTTTTTCTTCGGCGCACACATTGTAGCTACCGCCGTGCTTGCAAAAAATCGCGACGCAATTGTGCTAACCGTCTATCAGTTTTGGGTTAGCGGAGCACTAGGCATTGTAGTGGGCGCAGCCACTGAACCCATGCCCAACTTCGCTGCCATACCGCCTGCATATTTTGCAAACATGGCATATCTAATTGTTGCTTGCACCTGCGTAGCTATGGTTTTTCAAAACACAGCCCTAAAATATATCCACCCGTCACAAGCCTCGCTGCTTCTGTCGCTTGAATCGGTGTTCGGAGTTGCTTTCAGCGTAGCGCTATATGGAGAAACTCTTACAGTGCCGTTAGTTATAGGTTTTGTCCTTATCTTCTGCGCTATAGTGCTGTCTGAAGCCTTTCCGCTAAAAAAGCCGTCACGGAAAACTAACGTTTCGATTTCAGAAAATCCAAACTGTTTAGAAAGGTCAAAATAACGTGTAATATTGACCATGCGTGAAATCGCAAAACCGTCGCGCAACAATAACGGGAAGAAACACAGAACGCGCATACTGAAGGAGGGCAGAATGCACGAGAATTCCACCGAGCAAACTCGCAATAACATAGTGCTTATAGGCATGCCCGGTGTAGGGAAATCTACTATCGGAGTTGTGTTGGCGAAAATTCTGAACTACGAATTCGTTGACGCCGATCTTATAATTCAGCAGCGCTGCGACAAAACCTTGCAACGATTGATTGACACGCTGGGTCCTGATGGATTTATAGAGGTTGAAGGCAAAGTTTTGGCAGATCTGGAATTTAAGCGCGCTATTATTTCTACAGGGGGTTCGGCTATATATTCGCACGAAGGTATGCAGCATTTGGCAAAAAACGGTCGCGTAGTCTACCTTAAAGTTGAATTAGAAGAGTTGGAAAGCCGCTTCCCCGGCTTTGATGAGCGCGGTGTTGTTATGCGTCGTGCGCGCGGGATGAGTCTTGCCGATTTATACGAAGAGCGCATACCGCTGTACGAAAAATATGCAGATATAACAGTTAACGTTGATGGACTTTCCATAACGGAAGCAGCCGATAAGGTGATAAAGGCGCTGCAATAGCGCCCGCAACTATAAAAGGAGAAGTACTATGTTCTGTCCAAAATGCGGAAAAGAAAACCCAGATGGCAATGCAGTTTGCTATAGCTGTAGCGCGGAATTGCCAAAACCGGCAAATGCGGAGGCGCAAACGCCGCAACAACCTGCAGCGCAGGCAGCAGCGCAAGCACAGCCTGCCGCCGCACAACCGCAATCGCAGCCGCAGGCAGCAGCTGCACAGCAGCCAACTGCACAACCGCAGCCACAACCCACCGCGCAAGCAACATATCAGCAACCCGCTGCACAGGTTTACAAGAAAGGCTGCATATCTAGCGCATGGGATGATATAAAACACAGCGAGGGCTGGTTTGGTCACACACTGTTGCTTGGGCTTATTAACATAGTCCCCATTCTTAACTGGATTGTTCCCGGTTATTGCATGCGTTGGGCTCGCCAACTTCCCATGGGAAAAATAGCACCTATGCCGAAGGGTATTTTCGTAAACCGTGGCTTTGTAAACGGCGCATTCTGGTTCTTGCTGTCGTTAGTATTTGGTCTAGTAGGTAGCATCGTAGCCGGAATATTGAGCATAGTACCTCTGCTGGGCTGGATCGCCGGCATTGCTATAGCCTTTTTCGTAGAAATGTTTCTGGATGCGGCACTCATGCGCACCGCGCTGGCTGACAGACTAGGCGCAGGTTTTGACTTTAGCGCCATATGGACAGCATTTAAGCGCAGCCCCGGATCGCTTTTATGCATAAGCATTGTGCCTGCTCTTATCATAGCGGCGTGCGTGTGCGTTATAACGGTTGTTATCATAGGAATAGCAGCCCTGTTTGTAGGCGGCGACATTATGAGCCTTGCCATGACTAGCTACTATAGCGATGCTTATTCTTACAGCGGATATTACTCACCTGAAAGCTATTACACACCCGAAATTATAGCTGCAGCTTTAGCAATAATTGGCACGTTGATTCCAGCTATTCTAATTTGCTACATCATTGGATGCTTTGCCACTGCATTCCAATACTTGTTAACGTTCCGCGCTCTTGGTCATTGGACCGCACGCTATGCAAGCGACTGGATTACCGATCCCACAGTTTCTGCCAGCGCAAACACTCATCCCGACCAAGTTTAGGCTATCAAATACAGACTCACAAACCAACGAAGCCCCTCTAACACAGAGGGGCTTTTAGTTTGGTTAATTCAAGAAGTCGTCAAGTATTTCCTGTTCAGCTTCTTCTTCCGTAAGACCTAGTGTTGTCAGTTTAACTATTTGATCGCCAGCTATTTTACCTATGGCTGCTTCATGTACTAGCATGGCATCTTCACTAGCAGCTTCTATTCCCGGAATAGCTTTAACCTTTGCGTTTCCCATAATTATGGCATCGCATTGCACATGCCCGCGGCATGCCGTCTCGCCTATTACTAGCGGGTTGAACACCTGAACTGAATTGTCTTGCGCTACCGAGCGCGATATAACCTGCACACTGGAGTCTTCGCCTTTAAGTTCTACTTTCATATTCGAAGTGGCTGTCTGATTGTCGTGCGTAAGCAGTTTTTCCGTTAGCACCAACTTAGCTCCGGCAGCAAGTTCAGCGTTGGTGTCGCGCACGGTAGATGTAACCCCGCGCAGCTGTACCAACTCCATTTCGCATTGGGAACCTTCCTCCATTATTACGTTGGTAACAGGATTCAAGATGCGCTCTCCCGTACCTTCGCCTTCGCCGTAGTGTTTTTCAATATAACGTACACGTGAATTTTTTCCGCAATAAAAAGTGTGTATGCCGTCGTGTTCGGACGCTTCGTCGCCAGAATTATGAATGCCACATCCGGCTATTATATTTACGTCGCAGTCGTCTCCAATGTAGAAGGTGTTGTACACCACATCTTTCACGCCCGCCATAGTTACTATGACTGGAATATGTACAGTTTCTCCGCGCGTACCGGGTGCAATATGTATATCTATGCCGGGGTGGTCGGTCTTGGTGGATATCTCTATGTTTGCCGACGAATGGCGCTCCACCAATTCGCCATCTTTACGAATGTTGACCGCGCCTTTTGGCATGCCGTGTATGTTGGCTATTTCTGCTAAAAGATTCATATCTATAGATGAAAGCTCATTAGCCATTTTTTCTCCTTATGTAGAAACTACGTTGGTCAATTAATTGCGAATTTTGATTGTGCTGCTTCTGTCTTCGCCTTTTCTTCCGCCTTCGCCTAGCAAGTGGTAGGAATTTCGGTTAGATGCAGCTCGGTAGGTTCGGTTAACTGGCAGCCGTTCATTCCTTTTGAGATAAGACCAAGTTTGGGAATTATTTCGCTGGGTGTGCCGGTTTCGCTTACTTTGCCATCCGCCAGTACCATTATTTCGTCTGCCAGCTGAATTATGCGTTCCTGATGCGAAATTATCACAATAGAACGTCCGCCTTTAGCTTCGTGTATGTCGCGGAATGTCTCGGTAAGACGGTCGAAGCTCCATAGGTCTATGCCAGCTTCTGGCTCGTCATAAATGGCAAGTTTCGGGTCGCGTGCCAAAATGGTGGCTATTTCAATACGCTTCACTTCGCCACCTGACAGACTTTTATCCACTTCGCGCGTTAAATAGCTGGCTGAGCACAGACCAACTTTCGATAGATATTCGTTGCACGCTAACATAGGCAGCTTTTTGCCCGATGCTATATCTAGCAGCTTTTTCACTTTCATACCTTTGAAGCGCGCAGGCTGCTGAAAAGCGTAACCAATGCCCAAGCGGGCACGTTCGGTAACTGACATGCCGGTTATATCTTCACCATTGAATAGAATTGTGCCCGAAGTGGGCTTTTCAATACCCATTATTAGCTTAGCTAGGGTAGATTTGCCGCCACCATTCGGACCAGTTATAACTATGAATTTGTCGTCGTTTACTGTAAGCGACAAGTTGTCAATAATGCGCTTCTTTTCGCCAGTGCCGTTTGTAGCAGGCACTTCAAATACAAGATCTTTTATCTCTAGCACCGTTTTTCCTTGCGTCCATGTGCGCCCACATTTGCCGACGCACGCTACCATTTATTGATGTCATACTATCAATCAAAAGCAGGAATGCAAGGTGGTTTTTTATAACAAAAAATGAACAGAAATTTGTGCAATTTAGCGGTTCATGTTCAGTATTGCGAAATGAAGGAAATGGTGCCCCTGACAGGAATCGAACCTGCACACCCGGTTTAGGAGACCAGTGCTCTATCCATTGAGCTACAGGGGCACGCAAACAATTCTATCATGCATGCGCTACGACCGAGCGTAAAGAGCCAGCCCTCTCGTTAGTTTATCCACATATCGATGCCCCGTTTCGCTAAGTGGTTCGTCTGTGCGACACACATAGCCCAAATGAAGCTTCACATCTGTTTCCAACTCCACTGTAGTTAAGCTTGAGCCATCGGCAATTCCCACCAATATTCCGCTTGTTACGGTGTAGCCATTTAGCGCAGTAGCAAGTTCGGAAAGCGAAGCGCGGTCGGTGCATTTCACAACTTTGTTTCGCGCAACGCCAGCAAGTGCTTCTTCTGCGAATGCAAGTGGCGCATCGTCGCCTTGATCAAAGCAGATGTAGGGCCAACCCGATAAATCGTTAAGCGAAAGTTTGGAAGCGTTTGAAAGCGGATGGCTTACCGGCAATGCAACGCGAGGTGCACTTTCTGCCAGTTTTACAAATTGTAGCCCCGCATCGGCTATAGCTGCATCAAGTTCAGCTGCCGTATCGCTTGTTTGCACTATAACACCTAGCTCGCTTGTGCCATTTGCCACGTCTTCCAAAACGCCAGCCGTGGTGCGGTCACGCAGCGCATACGAATATTCATCACCGCCCAGCGACAATATAGTGTGGGCAAACGCTTGTACACTGAACAAATAATGCTGCTGAGAAATTGAAAAAGTAACAGACATTTACTTTGCCTTCCTTTCATCTACAAATCGCGAAGCTTTGTGTTCGCTGGAAGTTCCCAGCTTGCCAGCATCGTACACCAACACCTTTGCCGGGCGCACGCCAGTGTGCGCTTTTAATGCGCCTTCCACGCGGCGCGCCACTTCGTCAAACGGCTCATCAGAACCCTGCGCACGCTCTACCGACACTTCATAGCGCGTTGTGAAATTTTCGTCGTATACGCGAATGCTGTATTCGCCGGTAAGTCCACGTTCGGCGCGTACAACGTATTCAATATCTGTTGGGAACACATTTACTGCGCCCACAATAAACATCTCGTCTTTGCGTCCAGTTATATGGATGCGCGCTAGCGTGCGCCCGCATTCGCACTTGTCGTTAGAGACATAGCCGATATCGCCTGTGCGGAAACGAATCATTGGACGCGCTTTCTTGCACAGCGTTGTGTATACCAGTTCGCCCATTTCGCCCGGTTGCAAAATCTCTCCTGTAGCTGGGTCTACCGTTTCTACCAGTATCTGGTCTTCCACAATGTGCAAACCGTCCTTCGCTTCGCACATAGCTGCACAGGCGCCATATATGTCAGACAGACCGAAGAAATCTACAACTTTTGCACCCCAAAGGTTTTCAATGGCTTCGCGTGTACTTTTAATAGAGCCGCCCGGCTCTCCCGCCACAATAATGGTGTGAATATTGAAGTCGGTACGCGGGTCGAAGCCTTTTTCTTTGGCTTTTTCGCCAAGCGTCCACGCATACGATGGCGATGTCCAGATAATTGTAGGCTGGTACTGCTTCAGCACAAACAGAAGGCGGTCGCTAGGAACGGCACCCACCCAAATAGCCAGCGCACCTAGTCGCTGTGCACCTATTACGTCGGGTCCGCCTACGTATAGCGCGAAGTTCAGTCCATGAACGTAGCGATCGTTCGGGCGCATGCCCGCTTGCCAAAACAGGCGCGCTTCGGTGTCTTGCCACAGGTCGAAGTCTTCCTGCGTGAAAGGGCTTACTGTAGGTACGCCCGTGCTGCCGCTACTTGTTGCCATGAAGATTACGTCTTCTTCGGGTACGCTGCACATTTCGCCGAAGAAGCTACCTACATGTTGCGTGTCGCGTTCTGTTTTCTTGTCGATAAATGGAAGTTTCTGAATATCAGCAAGCGTTTTGATGTCTTCAGGGCACACGCCAGCTTCGTCGAATGAGCGCTTGTAGTAGACGGTATTTTCGTATGCGTACTTCACCATTTGCTGCAAGCGTTCAAGTTGCATGGCTTCTAGCTGTGGGCGTGGCATGCATTCTATTTCTGGATCGTAGTATTTTTGATCGTATGGAATATGCTTTTTTGCCATGTTGTCTCCTGTTTCTTAGAAGTGCGTTTACTGCGTTGGTCGGTGTTATTTTTTGGTGCGGCGCAGCGTTATTTATGAAACCAAAAAAGGTTGTCTTTCACAATACAATTAGCTTCGCTAAGTTCAGATAGCGCGCTATTAGAAAAACCGATGGCAGCAGCTAGCGATTTATTTTTCAATTACCTCGTTGCTTTAGCAAACAGGTTGGTATTAGCCCTACCCGCAGCTATGGTTAAAGATGTTTGATAGGGAGCTGTTGGAAAATGTTTGCACACGTGATACAATATATAACACATGCAAACATATTGAATCGAGACATTATGACTACAACTTATGCCGTGCGAATAGATGAAGATATCAAAAACGAGGCTTCGAAAGTTGCAAAATATTATGGCTTAGACTTAGCTACTGCCACTAGAGCTTTCTGGACGCAAATGGCTCATACCAAAAGCATCCCGCTCTATTTTGTTAGCGAAGAGCCAAACGAAGAGAGCATGCAAGCCATCCGTGATACCGACAAAATGATAGCAACCGGTAGCGCTGAGGTATATAACTCTGCAGAAGAGTTATTCGAAGCTTTAGGAATATAAATGAATCTTCGTGCATCATACTCACCTATCTTTTATAGAGACGTAAAGCGCAATAAGAAAAAACACCGAGACATGAAGCGTCTTAAAGAATGCATATTTCTTATACTGGAAAACACTGTCGAATCGCGTGAAGAGCTTAAACGGCATCACAATATGCATACGTTGTCTGGCGCTTGGGCTGGTTCAAACGAATGTCATATTTGTAACGCCGGAGACTGGTTACTGGTCTGGCGCGAAGCTGACGGCATAGCCTATTTCCAGCGCACCGGAACACACGAAGACATATTTCGCTAAATGCTGAAAAACGAAAAAGGCGGTAAGGGTGAAGTTAGTAGCTTCGCAGCGTTATGCACAGCACTATCAGCCACTATCGGCACGGGAAACATTGTTGGCGTAGCAACCGCAATCAACAGTGATTCCACAAGGTGTCTTAAGTGAAATTGACTGTTGCAGGTATCATTTTCAATATGATATCTGCAACACCATATCTAACGAGTGGTAGAAAAATCATATTCTATTTGCTAAATATTTTTAGAGATAATTTCTGCGAGCTCGTCACTACATCTATTCAAAAATTTAAGACTTCTGGAAATAACCTTGACTTGCTTCTTTGAACTCAGTTCAATTGTACTCACATCGTTATCTTTAACTTCGTCGATAGTATTAGGTGCTTCTAGGATGGCAATAGGAGAATCTTCTTGTTTAATGGATTCAAGTTGTATCTCTATTTGTAAGATTTTTTCATTGAGCATTGATTTGACTCGTTTTACTGAATCAATATCTGAATACCAAAGATTCATCTTTTCTGGCTGAAATTACCGAAGTTGCGTTCAATGCTTTATCAACCGAATGCGGCTTATCATATATAGGCGAGTAGAAGAGTTAAAATGGAAAACTATCGTAAGAATGCACGAGATTCTACAGTTTCCCGATCAAACTAAAAGCAAAGTTTCAGTGTGTTTCGAAGTCTCGCACTTCTCTATATTTAAACGAACTCGACGTGCTTTTCTTGTCTGGCGCACTGAACAAGATACATATTGATTAGTCGCTGATAGGGTATGCCCGTACGGTCGGCTTCTCGCTTGAAGTAGTCGATCGCATAGGTATCGAGATTCAGTGTTACTGGACGCCGCAATTTGTCTATATAAGGATTAGGGCGCGCCTTCGAGAGATCGTATTCAGCTTTCATTGCGATACCTCCAATAGCTGTTCTCTTCGTTTTTTGTTGCCTTGCGAGCAGAAATAATCCGAATCACCTCATTGGTCTGACGGTAACAATGGCATACCGTCAGAACATGAGCAACGGCGCTAACGCCAACGATAATGAATCTTTCCTCGTCGTAGGAATGTGGCTCGTCATCGACCACGATTGCATACGGATCATAGAATACCGTAGATGCTTCCGTAAAAGAGACACCATGTTTCTTTTGGTTCGATTCCGCCTTGGCATCATCCCATTCGAATGTTATAAATGCATATTTAATCATATTTATACTATATGTATTTATATGTATATAGTCAATATATCAGGACATGCAAAACGGTGCCCGAATAACACCGTCGAATCGCGTGAAGAGCTTAAACGGCATCACAATATGCATACGTTGTCTGGAGCTTGGGCTGGTTCAAAAAAGCCCAACAGCCCCACTCACCCCGCCATAAAGAACGGCTATTGTTAATTCAATGTTACGTTCTAGACGCACGCTTAACAGCATGCTTATAATTGACGCTGCATAGCGCACCCCGCTGAAACGTCTTGAATCGCCAAGAAACAGGACGCGAAGGGGCCTCTGGAGAATCCCACGGAAGTGGGTGCCGAAGGGGCAAGGCAGAAAGCATCTGCTGAAACTCTCAGGCAAAAGGACAGAGCAGCGCACAAGCTTTAGCTTCGCGCGCGCAGCGTTCTCTCTACGCTTTCCTTCATATTTATGGGCTGCGCAAAATGCGCAAACAGGTTGAAGGAGAAGACGTGGAAACATTCGATAATATCTTGGCTATCATAGATGACTTTGTCTGGGGTGTACCTTTAATGGTACTTATCCTATTCGGCGGCTTACTATTAACTGTAAGGCTGAAAGGCTTGCAGTTTTCGCAGCTACCACGCGCTTTGCGCTACATGCTGAAAAACGAAAAGGGTGGCAAGGGTGAAGTTAGCAGCTTCGCAGCGTTATGCACAGCTCTATCAGCCACTATCGGTACGGGAAACATTGTTGGCGTAGCAACCGCAATCGTTGCTGGCGGTCCGGGCGCTTTGTTCTGGATGTGGCTAGCTGCTTTATTTGGCATGGCTACCAAATATTCCGAAGGATTGCTGGCTATTAAATTCCGCAGCATTCGTAAAGATGGTCATGTGTTAGGCGGTCCGTTTTACTATATTGAGCGCGGCATGGGTTCACGTTGGAAATGGCTTGCGAAACTGTTTGCGTTCTTTGGACTATGTGCTGGACTTATGGGCATCGGAACAATCACTCAAGTAAACTCTATTACCGGCGCTATTACGAATTTCTTCGACCCTAATAACACAGCTACTGTAATGCTATTTGGCATGGAATATTCTTGGGCTGTTGTTATAAGTTCTCTTGTGTTGGCGCTTCTTGTTGGTCTTGTGCTTGTAGGCGGACTGCGCCGCATTGCTAGCGTGTCAGAAAAGGTAATACCTACAATGGTAATTATCTATGTGGTATTTTCTCTGATACTAATTTTTGCCAACATAACCGAATTGCCAGCAGCATTCGTAACTATTTTTGAAAGTGCATTTGGTCTACAGGCGGCAGCTGGCGGCATGCTAGGTGCCATTATAATTGCCATGCAGAAGGGCATTGCTCGCGGTATTTTCTCTAATGAAGCCGGTTTGGGTTCCGCCCCTATCGCCGCTGCCGCAGCACGTACTAACGAGCCCGTGCGCCAAGGTCTTATTTCTATGACCGGTACTTTCCTAGATACCATAATAGTCTGCAGCATGACAGGTCTTGCAATCGTTATGTCAGGCGCTTATCTAACACCGGGTTTGGAAGGCGCCGGTGTCACTATAGCGGCGTTCCAAAGTGGCATGAGTTTTATTGATGGAACAATTGTGTCGTTTATTTTAATGCTGTGCTTAGCGTTATTTGGATTTACCACCATACTTGGATGGGATTATTACGGCGAACGCTGTTTAGAGTATTTCACCAACGGCTCTATGATAGCTGTTAAGGTGTACCGCTGGCTTTACATTGCTGCCGTATTCATTGGTCCATATCTAACCGTTTCTGCTGTATGGACTATTGCCGACATCTTTAATGCTTGTATGGCTGTACCAAATATGATTGCTCTTATTGTGCTGTCTGGTGTGGTTGCACGCGAAACTCAAAGCTACTTTAGCCGGCTTAAAGCTGCAAATGGCATAGAAGCTAATATGACACCGCGCCCCAGCGACGAAGCCGACTGGAAAGTACCTTATGAAGATACTCTTTCACGCGAAGCAATGCCTGAAGCTGATGAATTATCTGAACCGGCTAAAGCCTAAAACAAATTTGGAATAAAAGTTTGAATGCGCCTATTAAACAATGCCTATTTTTTAATAGGCATTGTTGACGCAGAAGCTACAGCACAAACAGCACTGTCGGAATAATCGCGCATATTCAAATTCTTTAGTCTGGTAAGAAGTTCGAAGCAATACTGCTTTTCTAGTCCACTAAGATTTTCTATCATCTCTAAAGTCTTTTTGCTTAACACGCTTACTTCCTTTCTCTATCTAGCGTGGAAGCAATATTAGTTGCATATGTTTCTTTATGGTTTGTACGAACGAACACAATTTGTTAATGCTATTTGTACAATCGTACAAATATAACTTTTAGACTAAAAACACCAACATAAGAAAATACGCGAGTTCGCGGTCAGATGCGTCTTCCATATTTAGTACTGCTTTCAGTTTATGTAGCCTGTAGCGCACTGTATTTCGATGCTGGAATAGTGCTTCGGCAGTTGCACGCACATCTCCACGTGCTGCGGCAAAAGCTTCAGCTGTACCCAATAAATTAGAATCGCTCTTTTCGTCCTGATCTTGCAGCATTTGCTTGTAGAGTTCACATGTACTAGATATAAGCCTATCGCTCTGGGCTGCTTTTTTGAAAGCGGATACACCCATAGCTGCCCAACGCACAATAGGCTGCTTGCCGGGCTTCGCATTTTCTAGCGCAGCAAACGCTTCACGTACTGCCAAGTCGCCTTCACTAAGCGGTAATTCTTCACTAATGCCACCGACTAGCCGCCCATGAGGCTGCAAAAGCTGCATGAATTCCGATTCGGTTTGAATGGAAAATGCCGCCGGAGGTCGGTTGTATGTCACCAGCACTATAGCGCAATCGTGATATCGAAACACACTTGCTGTTTCTACGCGCTCCCATTCTCTTTTAATAAATGTTGTAACACCTACCAACTCGTCTATCTGAGCATATAGCGATGCTTCATCACCATTAATTGGGCGCAGTACAGCACATTGCACAGTAGAGCCTGACGCTTTAATTGCTTGATAAAAAACCTCGCGAATACTTTCAGGAGTACGACTTTGCAAAAGCCCATCAATTAAACGTGCGATATCGGAATCTATCTTGTCACGCTCGAGCAGCTTCATCCCCTGAAAAATTATTTGCTCGTAATATTCACCCTCGTAAACTATTAGCGGCGTTCCCGACTTGTTGCTAGCTTTCTTAATAGCGTCGGTTATGGGAATACCATACACATTACGTATCGCCATCGCTGCCAAATCGCGCGACAACATAGCACAGAGCGAACGCTCAGCCAATTCGTAATTGTCTCGCGCAAACCCTAAGTTTGAAACAATAAATTCGCCCGGTCGATAATCGCTATACGCATCTTCTGCTACAGCTGCATCTACTATCCCCATGTTCCAAACTTTGCGCTGCGAAAGCAAAAAGCTACCACCCAACAAATCCCATTTGTGAAAAGCAGGTAATGCCAATATGTCAGCAACAGTTATCATTCTTACTAGTAAATATCTTTTTAGAACTCTTCATCCAAATACACACAATTTACTTTATTTTTTACACAAATTTCTTGCAGCTTCTTATCAAGTGTAAAAAGCGTAGCATTATTCCGACGTGCAAGCACAAAATAAAATATATCGTACGAAGAGTGTTGGTTGTGTACAGCCTCTGCCGTAACCTCGTCCCACATATCTTCGCAATTGACAAATCCGTCTACTAAGCCACACGCATTTCTTCCGAAGTCCATAGCCGTTTTAATATCTGTATTTTTGAACTGAATATAATTTCTCACAATATTCGATACTTCATATACAAAAAGGTCGGGGGCTATTACTTCTTCATTGTCCAAAATAAGAGCTTGAAGCGCTTTTCCCTCATCAGTATTTTTGACTATATTGATGGCTGCATTGCTGTCGAGAACTATCATCGTTTCATCCTTAAATGTAGTCGTCGTAAGAAACCTCGATACCAAGTGGCTCCATAATCCGTTTATCTCTTTCATAGTGCCCCATTCTGTTTATTTCGGCGGCATCAGGTAAATCTTTAGGAAGCTTCTTACTGAGCTCTTCTATTTCAGCAAACAAAGCTTTGCGTTTTTCAATACGGCGAATTCGTTCCGCATCCGTTTCTACATCAAACGTCTTTTTTTTCACAGAAGAGAATACGGAAAACTTGCGTCTATTTAGCATTTCCTCAACAGCTTTTATAGTTTGTTGTGCCATGCTGCGATGTTCACGAGCAGCGCATTTTTTTAGATCTTCGTACAAATCGGCAGGAAAATCTCGCACTTGCAATGCTGGCATGATGCCTCCTTTTTATTAAATGCATCTTGCATGTATTATACATATGTTCTATTATTATGCAAGCAGGTTCATGCATAATGAATTAATATTGCATGTATGCTAAAAGTATTGTTTTACCAGCGCAAATTAACAATGCAACTAACAGTTGCAAAGAAATTTAAAAATGACTACTGAAATTTCTTACGCAACCCGCATTGCTACTACATACTCGAAAGGCAGATAGTATGACAGCCAACAAACGAGGGAATTTTATGAGCTACGAGTTTGCTGACCGACTAATAGAACTGCGACGTTCGCAGGATTTAAGTCAGGAAGAACTAGCTAAGAAGCTAGGATTATCGCGCCAAGCTATTTCGAAATGGGAAAGAGCGGAATCAGCTCCAGACATAGGAAATCTAGTCGCGCTTTCTGAATTGTACGAAATATCGCTAGACGATTTAGTTCGCGGAATTGCGCCAGAAGTCGAGTCTGAAACAGAAGCAAAAACAAAAGCTGAAGCTGAAGCAGAAACTGCAACGGAAAACTCACCAGAAACGAAACAGCCCGAGAAATCAGTCGAAGATGCGCCAGCACTAAATGAAACATCAACGCCAACAGAAGCTAATGCAGCAATCAGCGAAAATGAAGCAGCCGCAGAAGAAATTGCTTCACCTAAAACCACTATTGAAGATTTCCAAGAAAGCGCACCGAGTTTGCAACCTAACGCATACCAACAAGCATACGGCGCAGCACCTCAAGCTGCATCTGGTTCCAGCATGAACACGAACACTCAATCTGTTCCGGCTTCAGAAATTCCCGTAGCGCCAAATTCATCTGCTGAAACCATCGCGCCAAATACTGCAGACGTAGATGCGCAAAAAACCAGCCGCGCATGGCGAATTTTTCCCTATCCGCTGCTCTGTATAGTTATTTATTTGTTCCTCGGGTTTTTCTGCGGCTTATGGCATCCGGGATGGATCGTATTTTTAACCATACCTTTCTATTACTGGGTGGTTAGCCTTATATTGCACGATCCAAACTATAAAGCCACTCATCAAACCACTCAGGATAAAAGGTAGTTCACATGACAAAACTAACAAAAGCCACCTATGTAAAAATATCTCTTGTTATATTGCTTTGTCTTGTACTGTGTGGCGGCATTTTTAGTTGCAGCGTAGGCTGTTCGCACGCCTTCCAGCAATTCAACAAACATTTCATGACTGAATTTGATGCAGCTCAATTTGAAAATCTGGGCAGCGCTAACATAAACGCTGACGACATAAAAAATATTGAACTGCAATGGTTGGCTGGCGCAGTAGATGTTGTTTTAGATGAAAGCAACTCTAACGAAATCGTGTTAAGCGAAACGTCTTCATCAAGAATGCCAGAGCGCCAAAAAATGCGCTGGCGCGTACATAACAATACGCTGCAAGTTGCATATGGTTGGGAACAATCATGGCTGGTGGGTTGTTCAGCTACGTCGCATAAGAATCTAACCCTTACTATTCCCAAAACACTTGGCGAACACTTAGACTCCTTCACTTTACAAGCTGCATCCGGCACCTATAACCTTGGATCTATCGGCTGCGATTCTCTTAAAATTGACTTAGCAAGCGGAAATGTAAATAGCGAAAAACTGCGTGCTAACAAATTACAAATAAACGTGGCTAGCGGCGATGCAAATATACGCGGAGTTTTCTCCCAACTTGTTGACTTGGATATAGCCAGTGGAGGTATCAATTTAACTTGTCTTCAAGAGTGCCCCTCTAACGCCAATTTGCAAATAGCTAGCGGCAACGTAGACATGACATTACCCACAGATAGCAGTTTCTTGGCTACAGTAGATAAAATGTCAGGTTCTTTCACTTGCAATTTCCCCACAAATAGCACGCAGCAAAACGATAATGTTTACAAAGTTGGAAGCGGAAAGAGCAATTTCAATGTATTCATAGCCAGCGGACGAGTAACCTTCAATCAGGCTTAGGGTAAACAAGTTGGTAGCATTATCGCTCACAACATATCAATTCACTACCAGTTTGGCATGCACTTGAGGTTATACTAGCGTGCATGAATAGCACTAGAAACAATCACTCTGCAACACGCCGCACGCTGCACTATTTTTGGATAGCCACACGTAATCACTTGGGGTATTTTGTAGCGCTGCTATTGTCTACAATTGGTTTTGTTGGGTTTCTAACATATGGAAACCCATATGTTATGAGCCTAATTGTAGACCGCGTAGCGGAAGGTTCAGTAGCATCCGATCAGGTCTTTTCTGTGTTTGGACCTTATATTACAGCGCTAATATTAATTAACGTCTGCGGTCAAACATGCAGCAAACTTCAAGATTACGTTTCTTGGAAACTGCAAATAGCCGTGAATTACGACCTTGCTACTATGGCATTTGACGCACTGTCGAATCAGTCTATGTCGTTTCATTCCAGCCGCTTCGGTGGCACACTTGTAAGCCAAACTTCGAAATTTATGAGCGCCTACACGTTGCTAATAAATACTATCGTGTTTCCTTTCTTGCCGGTTTGCTGCTCTGTAACTTTCACCTGCCTACTATTGTTACCACTTGTGCCGGTATACGTGGGTATATTGATGGTGTTATTGGTTATATACGCCAGCGTGTCTTACTTGATGTACAAACGCATCTTGCATCTGAATGAAAAAGCTGCTGCCGCACAAAACAGATTGTCAGGTGAATTATCAGATGCAGTTACCAATATCTTGGCAGTAAAGACTTGTGGTCGCGAAGATTACGAACGCGAACTATTCGACACGGCAAATCGCGATGTTGTGCGCCGCGATTCAAAACGCATGAAATCATCTATTGCGCGCGGTGTTATAACCGCATGCATTACTGTGGTAATTATGAGTATAGTTACCGTATTCATAGCCGGCGGCAATGCGTGGTTTGGAATTTCAGCCGGCACATTAGTAATGATGTTCACCTATACATACACACTTACAAATCAGTTCAACTTTATAAATACTGGACTGCAGCGGTTGAATCAGGTGTTTGGTGACGCAAGTGGCATGACCGCCGTACTAGATGAGCCACGCCTTGTGGCTGATAAACCCAACGCAAAGCCGCTTGTAGTAAAGCAAGGCACCATAGATTTTTGCAACATCGGATTCAGCTATACCGATGGTGGCGCAGAAACAGTAGTGTTCGACGATTTCAACCTACATATTCCCGCAGGTGAACGTGTGGGCTTGGTCGGCATGAGCGGCGCTGGAAAAACCACACTAACTAAGCTTTTACTGCGCTTGGCTGACATTCAAAAAGGAAAGATATTAATAGATGGTCAAAGCGTAGCCGACGTAACGCAGCAAAGCCTGCGACGTAATATCGCATATGTGCCTCAAGAAGCCATGCTGTTTCATCGCACCATCGCCGAAAATATTGCTTACGGACGCCCCGACGCTAGTGCAGAGGAAATACGCGCAGCAGCAAAAAGAGCTAACGCATTGGAATTTATAGAACGGCTTCCTCAGGGTTTTGACACACTTACTGGCGAACGCGGTGTAAAACTTTCCGGTGGACAACGCCAACGCATAGCCATAGCGCGCGCCATGCTAGCCGACGCACCAATTCTTGTTTTAGACGAAGCCACTAGCGCACTAGACAGCGAAAGTGAAGCATTAGTACAAGACGCATTGCGCAAATTGATGGCTAATCGCACTACCATTGTGGTTGCACATCGCCTATCCACTGTTGCCAGCTTAGACCGCATAGTGGTGCTAAGCCATGGACAAATTGTGGAAGATGGTCCGCATGCCGACTTAGTAAAAGCCGGTGGAGAATATTCAAATTTATGGAACCGTCAAACTGGAGCTTTTGAAGATAGCGAAACGAACAACACACGCAATGTTGAGTTTGATATGTAAAGATTGGCATGCCATGCAAGATTGCTGCTAGATTCATACCAGATTCCTGCTAGATTGTACTGTTGTGCATAATTTAGCTGAAGTCGTAAGACAAGGTGGAAATATATGGCTGATATACAACTGCGATTCCATAAAGATATGCTTGTTCTATCTGAACCGATTATGACCGGGCTGGAAAAACTAGGATTAAACGTAGCGCGCGACGGCGAGCTAACCTTGCTCCTAGAACCTGAAGTGTTCGAAGAAGCATATAAACTTGACATGCTGACTGGTGTTCAATGCTTAATAGCACCTACAGCAACCTTAACACCAGCCCGACTTACTCATACAAACATGCGCGAACGTGCACAAGAGCTGGCGCATACAGCAATTCGCATAATGCAAGCACAAAAACCACAACATATTTTGGTAGAAATAGGACCATGCGGACTTCCGTTGGATGCTTCATCGAAAGCATCTCTAAATGAAAACTGCGATCAATACAAACGAGCAGCCCTACTGTTCGAAAACGAAACGTTCGATGCCTTTTTCCTAAATGGTTTTACACGCATAACCGATCTAAAATGCGCACTAATAGGCATGCGCAAGGTAAGCGATACCCCTATTCTGGCATCTGTCAACATAGATGCACAAGGTCTTTTACCCAGCGGCGAAACAATACTAGACGCAGTAGCTGTTATGGCTGAATACGGAGCCCAAACAGCAGGGTTCCAAACAAGTGCACCTATATCCGATGCCTGTCGCATAGCTTCTAGCATTCGCCAAGCAATCTGTTTGCCTATACTGACACAGCTGTACGTTTCACACCACAACGAAGATCAAACCGTGCCAACACCTGAAAACCCGTATTACGATGCCGAAACTATGGTAGATGCCGCCGATGCCCTGCGCGAAAGCGGCGTGCAATTCCTGCGCGCAACCGGAGAAGCCACACCTGCATACACCGGCGCTTTAGTGGCTGCCACCGACGACTTAGACGCAATACTTTTATCCGGCACAACTGTTACGCGCAATGCTGAAAACATGCCCCCTGTTGAAGACATTGCCACTCAGTTGCGCGAAAAAGTAGCCAAGGCTATAAACAATTTGACCTGATTGAAAACATTACAAACAGAAAGAAAACTGTGGCACAAGGCACCAACATAGACAGAAGCGAACACTACGGCGCTCTTCAAGCTGTTGTGGATAATCTGTATCGCGATATGACCGAAGACGACACCGTAACGCGCTTGCAAACAGTACTAGCAGCAGAGTCGTCCGATTTGCCCGACGACTTAATGCGCATCGTCAATTTATTGCCTCCGGGCGAATACACACGCGAACGCCTAACCACCCAATTAAATTCAGCCATAATCGGTCACGCTTGGGGACAAGTTTACGGCACAGTTTCATAAGCCAACAACTTCTCAAAGCAACCCCAATAAAACAACCCCAAGCTGCAATATCTTAAAAGCCACCAGTTTCCAATTTTGTAACCTACAGAAATTAAAAAACTTGTGAAAATCACTTGCGCCTTCGCGTCTAGCAATATACTATATATACCCGCTACATTAAATACAACCACAAGATGTTGTGGATAAGTTGGTATAAAGCCTGTGGAAAGAATGTTGATTAAACATATCATTTCGCAGGTGGAACCTTACAAACGAACAATGGCTGAATAAAAGCAAACGAAAGGAAGCAACCATGCCACAAGCCATTATCAAGCGTGATGGTCGTAAAACCGAATTTCATGAGGAAAAAATAGCTGCAGCTATTGAGAAGGCTTTTCAGGCATGCGCTGCCATGCAGGATCGCGAAACCGCCGATCAAATCGCACACAAAGTTGCGCAAAAAATTGATGACGGTGCTATCGAAGGCATCCCTACTGTAGAGGGCGTGCAAGATCTTGTAGAGGAAACCCTTATTGAAAGCGGCTTTGTACAAACAGCCAAATCATACATTTTGTATCGCGCCGAGCGCAGCCGTGTGCGCGATGTAAACAGTCGTCTAATCCAAACTCTAAAAGATATTACATTCAGCAAAGCTTCCGACTCTGACTTAAAGCGCGAAAACGCCAATATCAATGCCGACACAGCCATGGGCACCATGCTTAAATATGGCAGCGAATCCGCAAAACAATTCTACGAAATGTGCGTTATTGACCCGCGTTTTGCCAAAGCGCATCGCGAAGGCGACATCCACATTCACGATATGGATTTCTACACGCTTACTACTACTTGCTGCCAAATAGAGCTGAAAAAGTTGTTCAAGGGCGGCTTCTCCACCGGTCATGGCGTACTGCGCGAGCCGAACGACATTGCCAGCTACACAGCCCTAGCTTGTATCGCAATTCAGAGCAACCAAAACGACCAACACGGCGGTCAAAGCGTTTGCGATTTCGACTATGGTCTGGCAGATGGCGTGCGCAAAACGCATCGTCGTCTGTTCAAAAAGCATTTAGCCGAAGCACTAGATTTGCTATGCAATGTGGAAGACGAACGCACAATGGCTGAAGACATAATGGCAAAAGTAGAAGATGCCACCGGTCAGTGGGCAGCGCTAGACATGAGCGAAGAATTCCAAAACGCAATAGAAGATCAGCTGCGTCAGGCTGGAATCGCCGAAGATTCAATTGCAGCCATAATAGGCTACAGCAAAAAAAGCGCCGCAAAAGACACTGACCGCGCAACATTCCAAGCTATGGAAGCATTAGTACACAATCTGAACACCATGCACAGCCGCGCAGGAGCACAAACGCCTTTCAGCAGTGTTAACTATGGCATGGACACATCACCTGAAGGTCGCATGGTTATAAAAAATATGCTGCTAGCCACCGAAGAAGGCTTAGGCAGCGGTGAAACCCCCATCTTCCCAGTACAGATTTTCCGCGTCAAAGAAGGTGTGAACTATAATCCGGAAGATCCTAACTACGACCTGTTTAAGCTAGCTATTCATTGCTCGGCAAAGCGTCTATTCCCGAACTTCAGTTTCCTAGATGCACCGTTTAATGCCCAATACTACAAAGGCACACCCGAAACCGAAATTGCTTACATGGGATGCCGCACGCGCGTCATAGGCAACACATTCGACCCAGAACGCGAAGTAACACCCGGTCGTGGCAACTTATCATTCACTTCAATCAATCTGCCACGTTTGGCTATCCGCGCTAAAGGCGACTTAGACCTATTCTTCGATTTGCTTGACAGCAAACTGCAGCTAGTCACCAAGCAACTAGAAGAGCGCTTTGAAATTCAGGCTCGCAAAAAGGTTTATAACGCGCCGTTCCTTATGGGTCAGGGTGTCTGGATTGACTCTGAAAAGCTAGCGCACGACGAAGAGCAGCGCGAAGTGTTAAAGCACGGCACGCTAACAACTGGCTTTATTGGTTTAGCGGAATGCTTGGTTGCTCTAACAGGCAAGCATCATGGCGAATCAGAAGAATCACAGCGCTTGGGGCTTGAAATTATTGGTCACATGCGCAGCTACTGCGATAGCGTATCACGCGAACGCGGCATGAATTACACGCTTATCGCTACGCCTGCTGAAGGTCTTTCGGGTCGCTTCGTTCGCTTCGACCGTGAACGCTATGGCGTTATCCCCGGCGTAACCGACCACGATTATTACACCAACGGTTTCCATGTGCCGGTGTACTACGACATAACCGCATTCGACAAAATTGCTATTGAAGCACCGTATCATGCACTAACCAACGGCGGTCACATAAGCTATATCGAACTTGATGGCGACCCCACAGAAAATCTTGAGGCGTTTGAATCGGTTATCCGCTACATGAAGGAATGCGGAATGGGCTATGGCTCTATCAATCATCCGGTTGACCGCGACCCGGTATGTGGATACAACGGCATCATCGGCGATACATGTCCAAAATGCGGTCGCAGCGAAAACGACGGCAAGCAAGGTTTTGAGCGCATTCGCCGCATCACCGGTTATCTGGTAGGTACGCTAGACCGCTTTAACGACGCTAAACGCGCCGAGGAAAGCGAAAGAGTGAAGCATTCTATTCCATCTGCGTAACTCGTCAACAATAGAGTAAATTTAGTAGCCCGCGCACAGCAATGCCAGCGGGCTACTTTTATAATTACAGTTATGAATACGCAAACGCAAACATACAAAACAACGAACCAGCCAACCACGCAACCGACCGACACAAGACGCGACGCACAATCAGCTGAAAGAACAAATATGCCCAACACTTCCAACACCGACTCTACGCCTGCTCCGGAATATGCACCTACCAGCGTGCGGCTTTTCGGAGCTGACCCAAATTCTATAGTTGACGGACCCGGACTTCGCTACGCTGTATTTGTGCAGGGATGCACACACGCATGCCCCGGTTGTCATAACCCTGAAAGTTGGGATGCGCAGGGCGGCATCGAAACTTCACTTGATGCCATAATGCAAGACATTCACAATAACGGTCTTGTACACGATGTAACCCTAAGCGGCGGTGAACCATTTGAACAACCGCAAGCCTGTGCCGAACTTGCCAGCCGCATAAAAGCGGAAGGCTACGGCTTGTGGGTATTCACGGGATACCTTTATGAAGACCTGCTAAAACGCACCCAAGACGAAACCCCGGAAGCGGCAGCTATAGCAAAACTGCTAAATGCAGCAGACGTACTTATAGATGGTCCATTTGTGGAAAGCCTCAAATCGCTAGATTTGAAATGGCGAGGATCGTCGAACCAACGAATTATAGACATGCAAGCCACCCGTAATACAGGCAAAATAGTAGAGTGGAGCCAGCCTAGCTTCACACCACCAAAACCGGCAAGCTGGTAGGAAATATGGATAGCCTATATAACAATTTCGATAAATTCATCCACACCGACTGGATAACCACTGCCTTAGGCATCGTTGTTATATTGGCAATAACCGCGCTAGTATCGCGTATTTGCGTAATATTGTTGCGCCGAATTTTGAAGCGCGGTTCGCTGCTGCCACAAAGCTCCATCTTTGTAAACGTAATACGTGTTTGCATATGGCTGATAGGCATCAGCTTTATGTTGTCGGTCTGCTTCAACATAAATGTTAGCGCCATAATCACAGCGCTTGGTGTAGGCGGCATCGCAATTTCGCTGGGCTTTCAAGACACAATATCGAACCTGATCGGGGGCTTACAGGTAAGTCTGTCACGTATCGTAGAACCCGGCGACAACATACAGCTAGGCGCAAACGGAGTAAATGGCATAGTGCGCGACGTAACTTGGCGACACACAACAATAGACAATCCAGATGGCACCACAGTCATAATTCCCAATTCCATAATCAATACAACAGCGCTGCTGAAGCTAACCGATCCGGAAAACGTATCTATTCCCATTGTTGCCACTAACAACGAACAGCGCCTAACAACGGTTGCCCACCGCATAGAAGATGCAGCACAAAAAGCGCTTACCCGTGTAAGCAAGCTGCGCAAAGATCCATCGGTGGCTTTCACGGAAGTTACCGCAGACGGCTTCAAAGGCACACTTTCATTCACTCTTGCTGATGCGTCGAAAGTAAAACCTGCACGCGATTCAGTGATACGCGCCATCGCCCCTTACGTGCATGCACGCGCCGAAGAGGAAAACATCTAGCTAGCGGCTCGTTTGCGGCGACGCAAAAGAAATACAGCAGTACCGCCAGCAACTACAGCTACCGCAGCAAAACTAATTGCAATTGGCACATTCAAGTCGCCCGTCTTAGCAAGCGATTGCAACCGGTGAATTATCCTTTTTGTGGGCGATATTACGCCAGCCGGTGGACATGAACTAACCGTATCAAACGCTATAACAACGTCGTGATTTTCGGCAATGTTAAATACCGTATACGACCTGTCGCGCAAACCAAAATTCATGCTTTTGCCGTTATCGGTAATGGATACAACTCTGTAACCCAAATGCACCTGATAATTTATTGTGTAACTACCACCGGCTTGAACCGTCGCAGAAAGTGTGCCAGCAGTACCACTACCAGATATGAAGCCACCATTGCCCACAGCGCGCGCAGTTACAGTAAACGTGTCAGCCGGCACAGGCGGCTCGTTGGTTTTCTTAAACACGAAGCTAACGATAGTATCACGTTGAATATTTGGGACAGTAAGAATGCCTTGCTC
The DNA here is from genome assembly GCF_011039055.1 of Adlercreutzia sp. ZJ154. Classification (NCBI taxonomy): domain Bacteria; kingdom Bacillati; phylum Actinomycetota; class Coriobacteriia; order Eggerthellales; family Eggerthellaceae; genus Adlercreutzia; species Adlercreutzia sp. ZJ154. Next base: position 8,000 of record NZ_JAAKEF010000014.1, on the reverse strand, counting down.
TGAAATCCAAGTTGTTGCATCAGTTTCAGGCGTGCCTTCACCGTAAGACACAACAGCACTTTGAAGCGCATAATTGGCATACGGCTCAACAATAAATGTAGTCTGCTCGCCCTGAGATACACGAATAGAATCAACCCACTGGGCACCGCTTTGCCCAAAGCCCACACGCGCTTGACTGCTATCGTAATCGGCTGACACTTTGAAATAGAGCACGGGTTCAATCGTCGCAAATACAAAGTTAACTTTTATAGACATGTCGGTATTAAACGAAGGAATAGTGTAAGAACTTCCAGCTACAGCATATGTTTCACCATTTATTGTTATCGACTCAACTCTGCAACCATCAGCAGGTTCAAAGTAAAGCGTCATGGGATAGTTTACCTTCATGGTGTACGACCCATAAGTTCTGTTCGCTTCAAATCGCTTCGTTTCGCCAGCATTCACGCGCGTTTCATTTGTCTTGGCGCCAAAATACACACTGCCATGCGGCACATCAGTCAAAAACCGCCGAGCATCGCCCGCGGTTAGCTGCACGATAGGAACTTGACCCTGCACCGGCGGCACATAAGAGTCGGCTTTAGTAAAAGTAACACAGAAAATTACATCTGACATACTGCCGTCGTTGTTAAAATCGGCGGGAAAAGTGTAGATGTTGCCACTGTATGTGCCATATGGCGCCTGCGCATTTGCCTTAGATGCATGCGGAATTTCATACCTAACCTGACCGCCGCTTAGTCTGCTGTCGCCAACTAAAAGCGCCACACTATCAACCTTGTGCCCCGGATAAGAATCGAATGTAAACGTAGGACACGCACCATACGCGAATGTGCCTCCATTATTGTTAATTTGCCCGCCGCTGCTGAATTGCGGAGTAACACGGAAAGAATAGTCAGTTTCTTCTTGCGTCATGCGCTTTGCCAAACCAAACACACCAATATTGCCTGTAGTATTTGTGCCCGTCAGCTTAAACGTAATGCCCGTTGCCTCAACCGCAACATCGGTAATGCCGACACTTGCCGCCGCCGCAGCGTCCATCAAATCGACCGACCTCCACGCCTGCCCGCTATCGTCAAGCATAAACAGCTTGTAGTCGCCAAGAGCGTTCGTGTCAAAACCCTCTACAGCATCGGTATTCAATTTAACGAAAATGTCTTCCTTGTAGGCTTCGAAACCCTCGTTCACTCCACGTATAGCAACCTGCCACACCTTACTAAGCTTCATAGCGTTACCGCTAATGTCTTTGTCAGCTACAGCCACCTGCTCCAAAAACTCATACACTGACGACGTAGACGGCGACACAATGCTAGAAAGCGTAGACCCCTTATAAATTGCACCATTAACACCGGTATTTACATTAACTCCATCAATATTAGCCACCGGACCGCCCGCCACCATCCAAGTATAAGCAGCCCCATTCGCAGCCAAATCATCGTAGTAGGGTCCTACTCTATAGCCCGTTTCGCGTATAACTACAAAAGGCTTATCCGTGTTTTGCACCGCCACCTGACCCGACGCATTTTCCACCTCTAGCCAATACCAATAAGTTTTGTTAGCTTCCAGCCCATCGTTTTGCGGAAAATGCCTGCAAACAACCGCTCTAGTCTGGTTGTCTAATGCAATGCTGTCGTTTTCGTGTGCCGCCACAACTTGCGCTGCTGCATACGCCACCGCATAGTTTGGCGAATCAACTCCCGTATACACCGCCTCTGCCATTTTCCACGTAGCCGTAAGACTGTCCACAAAATTAGCAGCACCTTTTACATACATTTCAATGGCGTTTCCCGCTACAAATTCTCGCTCATACATAGAAGTTGTCGGGTCAACTACAGCAAACGTCTCTTGCCCAATAAAGTAAATGTCGCTTTGGAACTGACCGCTGGTGCCGTTGAAGTCTTTATCCTCGTACGTGGTAGAACCCGAACCTGCATCGGATTCAGCGAACGCCGCACCCGGCGATAACCCCACAACAAGAGCCGCCGATAAAAGACACGCTATCAGCTTATTTATATATGCGTGAATAGTGCTTCCCATAGCGCATCCCTTTTCCCTTTAATTTAGAACTGTTATCACCATCTTGGCTGCAACTTTTCCTATCTGATCTTCAGTTTCTGGGTCTAACGCATAAAACAACGCTGTACATTCATAAGTACCCGCCGGAAGCGCTACGTCTAATTCCGCTTCTTGAATGTGATAATTCGGATCTATTACGCCCGACTTATAAATAACTTCACCCGTATCGTCGCGCAAAATTTCCACCTGCATTAGATATCTATTTCCCGGCACATTTTCTATGCGAAGCGGTCCTTTAGATGTACCCGATTCAAATTCAACCCTGCTGGCAATGCTTATATTGAACATGCCCTCTTCAACCTTGCGGTCAAGCTCTGCCTGAATTTCCTCTTGCGACTTGCCTTCTAGCTGACCTATTAGCGCATTGCTATCGCGCGAACCAACCTGCTGGTCTTGCCACCAAAGATAAGTAAACACACAAGCCACAATAATGGCTAGCACTGCTATAACAATAGCGATATAGAAAGCGGCTCCGCGCTTGCGCTTGCCAGAATTATTAACCCCATCAGCAGCGGAACTGCTTGCAGAATCTGTTGTCGCATTACTCTTAGGCGCTGTACGTGGATTATATATACCGTCATTGTTATGCATTTGCGGTAAATCTTTAGTCTTCCCGTCGCAAGACGGTGGTTTTGGGTTATTGTTCATGGTATCTATCCTTTAAGGATGGGTGCGGGAGCCGCCGCCCACACGGTTTGGCGGCTCCCACGGGCAAATTGATAAACTGTCTACCAATTTTCTACATTGGTTCTTCGCTGCACGCTTTAATTAATAAGTTCAACGGTATATTCTAGAGATACAGCCTTAACAGATGTATCTATCGCGAAAGACCCGCTTGAGGCAGGATATGCCTGTCCAGCTAGGGTTATGCCTAAGCTATCGCCACCAGCAATGTCAAAGTGACCATCAGGAAGAATAAGTTCAATGTCAGGACTCATAAAACGAACTGGAGTAGCTAGAGTGTCGGTCTTCATAGTTAGATAAATCGTTGTATTTTCCGAGTCTTTTTCGAATGAAGTATCCAAAGGGGTTTCGCTAAGCACAGTTTTGGTCGCAAGAATCGCACAAACTTCCGAAACCTTTACTGGCGTTGTACCACGATTGGTAATTGTGTATGCAGCTGCACTAGGAGCTGTAATAGTGCCGCCAGCTTGCGGGGCAGAAAGGGTTAGATTCACAGGTACTGTAATGCTAATTTGTTGTTGACTATCGGCAACACCTTGCAGGAATACATCTGTCTTGGCGCCATAGAAAGGACTTTCTCCATCGTAGTCACCTGCTGCTGCGAACGCTGGCATGGCGCACCCAATCGCCAACGCAGCGGACAGGGCAAATGCACCCATCAGCTTTCTTGTCTTTTTCATGGTCTTTCCTCCTTTTTAGTTATGACCATTTCCTTTTCTATATCCAGAGGGCCCTTACCTCTTGATACCTTTTCTTCCTTGCTAGTCTCAAAATGTTTCACGTGAAACGCCTTGCTAGTTTGTTCGTTAAGGCGGGATGCCGGAATGCTCAGTCGCTCTACAGTCCTCGCTCGGCAGAAATGTCCACAGGACATTTCTGTTCGCTGCGGAACTCGCTTTGTGAGCACACCGACATCCCGCCTTAACTGCATTGTTTTCTCAACTAGCTGTCAAAGTTCTTGCTGCTTATGTTTCATAAAATGTTTCACGTGAAACATTTGGTTGATACGGTGAAGCTAGTTCAGTACGTTCAAAGTTATTTTTGCGGCGGCTTGACCTTGTTCCTCTAGTGTCTCGGGATCTATTGCATGAAATGTTGCTGTCGCTTGATAAGTTCCTGCATCTAGGTCACGAGTAAGAGCAATGTCTTTAATGTAGGAATCGGGTTTTAAGCCGCCGGATTCATAAATGGTTTCTCCAGTTTCATCTAGCTTTATATCTACCTGCATTACATATTGATTGCCGGGCACATTTTCTATATACGCAGTACCTGAAGATGAGCCGTCTTGAAATTCAATAACAGAAGCTATGCTTATGTTGAACATGCCCTCTTCTATTTTGCGGTCAAGTTCAGCCTGAATTTCTTCTTGTGTCTTGTATGGTGCCTGACCCACTATGGAATTTGAGTCGTAGAAATTATCTTTTGAGAAGAACAAAGCATATACAATGCCAGCAATTATGCCGACTACTATAAGAACCGCAATTACCACTATGGCAATGGTTTTACCTGTGTGACTCTTACTCTGAGTATCAGCGCCTTGCGCATTCCGCCCAACATGCGGCGCTGGCTGCTTGTTCTTCACTTTGTTATCTGACATTGTTTTCCTCTCCTCTTTCTCTCGTCCCTATGTGCCGCTTTATTCAGAAGCTGATACATACCAGCAAATCTGCGCTATCGAATCATTCAGTTGATAGATGGCAGATCCCTCATCTAATCCGTTTAATCCCGCTTGACCGTTACTTGGAGATTGGTTCCATTCATCACTAGGTCGCCAATCGGCACCATTCGTTTCTAGCGACATAAGAAGCGATTTCGCACCATTTGCCTCAAGCCGATCCACAAGCATCCGGTATGTTGGCGAACCGGGCTCGGCATATAACAGCGGCAGTTTGAACACTACGTTGGCATCTTTGAAATTAAACGTAACGTTGTCGCGATTATCCGCATTCGGGAATAACCACAAACCGGTTTCAGTCGCTAAAGCATACGCACTGAAATTAATCGGAACCACAGTGTCCGACTTCACTTCTATAGAAGCCGGAATAGACTTGCCGGTTTCCACATTGAACTTCAGTGGCATCTCAACTGGAATGCTGCACGACAAGCGCAATGCATACACCGCATATAGCTTTACAACCGCGCCATCTTCGGTTGTTAGCGCGTCAACTTCCGCACCAGCTTGATACGTTACGGCGGTAGCGTTCGGCGCATTAGCCCAGCCTAAGAGCAGATAGCCTTCCTTCCTGAAGCGCTCATCGGTTTCATCTGGCAATGTAACCTTGTTCCCGGTTTCAGTTTGCGTGGCTATAGGCGTATCGCCACCCGCATTGTCGTAGTATTCAAGTGTGTAGGAATATGACTTGGGGCACGTTGCTGTAAAGGTTATATCGCCCCAAACGTCCTGCCCAATTTTGGCTGAAAATGTGCCCCCGCCATTGGCTGTTATGATGACACCTGCATCCGAGCAAACACAAACTGCACGATTTACGTCATAGCCCGACCTTGCCGTAACCGTCAAAGCAATCGTCTCTTGATTGCCGTAAGTATAGTTGTCTTGCGAGGTTGAAATCACATTCACACCTTCACCACCATTTAGCAATATCCTATAAACTGCCTTATCCCAAACAGCTGTAAATGTGGTGTTGTTAAGCCGCCAACCTTTGAAACTAAACTTGTCGCGCGTGGGCACAGGCAACTCTATAGCCTCAGCTGGCATATTGCGTGTAAAACCAGAACCGGAAGCAGTCCAACCTTCCGGCGTGGCAGGCGAAAATGTACCGCCGTCAGGATTCATAGTAATGGTGGTTCCATAGGCGAAATTAGCTGATGAAGCTTCTTCTGTATCGGCATCTTGATATGACACGCTGTAATTACCAATTTGCCAATGTGCATAGTAGGTAGTGTCCGAAGTGGGCAATGCTGTGGTATTAAAAACTTGCGTGCCGCCCGATTCTCGCGTCCACCAGCCCTCAAACGAATAGCCTTCGAGAGTGGGTACAGTGGTGGGCAAAATTACTTTCGACGAAGACGAATACACTTGCGTAGTATCGCCCACTTGGCTACCACCGCACGAATCCCACGAAAGCGTAATAGTTTCGCCTATGAATTTTGCAGTGTAGGTTTTATCCTGCAGCAGGCTGGTTGGAGTACTGTGTACATGCAAAACATTACTGTTTTCACTATCAATATAGGCATTGTTATTTTCATTTGTAGTAGTAATTTTGGTGGCACCGTCATACCAGCCTTCAAGAGCATAGCCGGCATTAGAAGTTGCTATACATGATGTAGCGCCATTAACTACCCCAATAGTCTCTGAAGTTTTACTTAATGTACCCCAGCCTGCACTATCGTTAGCTATAGCAAAACGGATGGTTGCTGTGTTTTCTTCCCATACTGCATATAGCGTTACAGTTGCGCCATTTTCGGCGGTAAGGTTAACGAGTTTATCGCCGCCTACTATATAATCGGGAGAAGTGGCAGCACGGTCTTTCGCCCAGCCCATAAATGCATAACCCGTTTTTGTGGGTGTTGCAGTGGGCACCGAATATTCAACATCATAAGTGGCATTTATGTCAGAAGGTATGTTTCCGCCCGTATTGCCATTACCATCGAAGTGAATGGTGTAGGAAATAGCAGACCAACCACATGTCCATGTTTGAGCGCTTGTAAACATTGGCGCCGCACTTGATCTCAATTTGCCATCTGCTTTGATGTATGTAGTACCGCCACTTTGATAGCCTTGAGATATGTAGCCTTCTTTCTCTGCTGTAACTATTACAGTGTTTGTATTTATGATGGTTGGGTTTGCAGTTGTTGATGCCCTCCATTCAGGCACGCTCTTTACATACCCGTGGTTTTTCCAAGCATAAATAGGACTAGAAAATCCTTCTCCATAAGTTGCAATGCCACCACCTGCATCTAATGTAATTTCGTATGCCCACTGTGCATGGCAGAGTGCATTATAAGACGGCAGAGTTGTCTTTGTAGTTATTCGGGAAGTACTTGTGGTGGCGTTGGTATACCAACCAACAAATTTCGCACCGGGTTTTGTAGGCGCTGGTGGAAACGTTTCTGCTGCTATCGTTGAATTGGGGGCGTATTTCTGGGTTCTTTTAGTAACGACACCATCTACATAAAAACTAAACGTAATATCGTTTGCTTCATAATGTGCATACCAAGTTGTAGGACCATTGCTTACAACAGTATTGCTTGGAAGTACACCGGGTGCAGCTATTAGTGTGCCATCAACTGGCGCATCATACCAACCCACAAAAGAGTAACCCGCTTTAGGTACAGCCTGAGGGAAAGTTTCTGCAGTTAATTCACCTGATCCGTCGGCGTTTGTATACCAGCCTGTCTCATACCACTCATAAATTGTAGAGGGAGTAACAGAACTGCCACCATTTGCAGTGTTAGCATCTAGGTTTACTTCGTAAATAGCAGACCAACCACACGTCCATGTTTGAGCGCTTGTAAACGTTGGCGCCACACTTGAACTCAATTTGCCATCTGCTTTGATATATGTAGTACCACCACTTTGATAGCCTTGAGATATGTAGCCTTCCTTCTCTGCTGTCACTATTACAGTGTTTGTATTTGTGATGGTTGGGTTTGTAGTTGTTGATGCACTCCATTCAGGCACGCTCTTTAAGTACCCGTGGTTTTTCCAAGCATAAATAGGACTAGAAAATCCTTCTCCATAAGTTGCGATGCCATCACCTGCATCTAATGTAACTTCATATGCCCACTGTGCATAGCAGGTTATATTAGAAGACGGCATTGTTGTATTTGTAGATATTCGGGTAGTGCTTGTGGTGGCGTTGGTATACCAACCAACAAATTTCGCACCGGGTTTTGTAGGCGCTGGCGGGAATGTTTCTGCTGCTATCGTTGAATTGGGGGCGTATTTCTGAATCTTTGTGGTAACTACACCATCTACATTAAAATGAAGCGTAATATCGTTTGCCTCATATTGTGCATACCAAGTTGTAGGACCATTGCTTACAACAGTATTGCTTGGAAGTTCACCGGATGCAGCTATTAGTGTGCCATCAACTGGCGCATCATACCAACCCACAAAAGAGTAACCCGCTTTAGGTACAGCCTTGGGGAAAGTTTCTGCAGTTAATTCACCTGATCCGTCGGCGTTTGTATACCAGCCTGTCTCATACCACTCATAAATTGTAGAGGGAGTAACAGAACTGCCACCATTTGCAGTGTTAGCATCTAGGTTTACTTCGTAAATA
>NZ_JAAKEF010000013.1:0-65969 GCF_011039055.1 Adlercreutzia sp. ZJ154 | reverse complement strand
TCGGAAGGGCGGCATGATGCCAATAGTGTAATATATAGCTAGTTCTGGGCAATGCTGCGTTTGCTCGGGCGGGCTAAAGCCCGCACCTCCCAAACGCAATCATGACACCAACAATCGACACACAACCAGTTCAACCATGGAAAGTCGGAAGTTTTGACCATTTTTCCGGAATTTACCTAGACGTTACCGCGTGTTTTGAATTTTGCGTCAATTGTGGTTTTCTTTAGCTGCGTTTAAATATACGAATATACTAAAAAATCACGCAAAAATTAAAGATAAAGTATTTGGGAGTTGTTTTTCGCATGGCATTAGGTGTAGATCGCAGAAATATGGTTATGGTTGGAGTGCTTTTGGCGGGCACTCTTTTAGCAGTATTAAATCAGACGTTATTGTCGCCCGCATTGCCTGCCATTATGGCTGATTTGGGAGTAGATGCAACTACGGTGCAATGGCTGACCAGTGGATACTCGCTGGTAGAGGCTGTAATTATCCCGCTTTCGGCGTATCTCATAGGGCGTTTTAGTACGCGGCAATTATTTATAAGTGCATTCGTAATATTTGCGATAGGCAGTTTGGCAGCAACATTAGCACCAAACTTCTATGTATTGTTGCTAGGGCGTGTTTTGCAAGCGGTGTGCACGGGCATGTCTATGCCAATGGTATTTACAGTAATACTTCTTGTATTCCCGCGCGAAAAACGCGGTACCGCAATGGGTGTTATAGGACTTATCATAGGTTTTGCGCCGGCTATTGGTCCTTCTCTTGCGGGTCTTTTAGTTGATACAGTTGGTTGGCGTGCGCTGTTTGCTATAACCACAGTGCTATCTGTGGTGGTTATAATTCTGTCGATATTCGTATTGCGTAATTACGGCGACTTTAAGCGCACTACATTCGATAAACTGTCAGTCGTTTTGTCTACGGTTGGTTTGGTGTGTTTGCTTTATGGGCTTTCCACATTTTCATCTAGCCAGAATTTGTTCGTAACCGCCGCGCTTATTGTGGTCGGTTTGGTTGTGCTGGCGCTATATGTGCGTCGTCAGCTAACACTGCCATCTCCTATGCTGAAGGTGGACATATTAAAAACGCGTAAATACGCTACTGCAGTAATAATTATTGTTATCGTGCAAGCGGCGCTAATGGGTACAGGTGTTATTACGCCGCTGTATATTCAGGGTGTGCGTGGTTATTCGGCTACTATGTCGGGTGTTGCTATGCTGCCGGGTGCGGTTATTGGCGCTTTCATGGGGTTGCTTGCTGGGCGCCTGTTCGACCGCTTTGGTGTGCGGCGCGTAGTTATTCCCGGCGCTATTGTTGCGTTGCTAGGCGGAATCGGGCTGGTGCTTCTTGGTATCGATACCGATTTTGTATTCATAGCGCTGGCGTATACCGTACTTACAATGGGGCTTCAGTTTACTATGACACCATTGAATACGTGGGGTGTGAATTCGCTAGACAATAGTGTTATACAGCATGCGCAAGGGTTGTCGAATACTTTGAATCAGGTGGCGGCATCGCTAGGAACAGCGGTGCTGGTGTCTATTTCTGCGTTGGCACCTTATATGGTGCCAGAGGCTTCTCCGCTAGAGCAGGCATACGTCGGTAATCATTTAGCGTTTAGTACAACATGTGCGCTTATGGTGGTGGCAGTACTTGTAATTCTGTTCTTTGTGCGCGATACAAAGAAAGATAAAAAGGCGGTTGCCGGCAGCGATGCACAGCGTATTTCAGACAGCTTGCGTGCGCAGGCGGATGGCGCGGTTGCTGCTGGTGGTGTTGTTACGCAGGCAGACGATCCCTATTCTGAGATATGCGCTAAAGATGCTATGACTTGCAATCCTGTATTTGCGCTAGAAGACGCTGCAATGCGTGATGTAATACGCACCATGGCTGCAAATGATACTAGCGGGCTTCCGCTGGTAAACGCTGCGGGCGATTTGGCAGGATTTATATCCGATGGAGATATAGCTTCGTATCTGGGCAAAAACGAAATATCTTTCTTCGATACTTCTATGAATTTGTATCGCTTCATAGACAGCGAAGCTATGAAGCAGCGTTTGTTCGATCTGTTGGAACTTAAAGCGGCAGATATAGCTACGAAACGTGTTATATCGGTGGAAGAAGATACGCCAATTGATGAAGTATGCCGAGTTTTAGCCGAACGCCGTATAAAGAAAGTGCCAGTAGTGAAAGACGGGCGGCTGGTTGGTACTATTAGCCGTCGCAACATAGTGCGTTCAATTTCTGAGGTTATAGAAGATTTAGGATAGATTGGATAGAGTGTGAGGGCATGACGCAAGAGGCTCACAGTACAGAGGCAGAAAAGCGCAATAAAGAGCAATTTCCAGTTGATAAGCGGGCAGAACGTGTTACCCGTATGGGTACAGAGTCTATCCCAAAGCTTATCGCGGAATTTGCCATACCTTCTGTTGTGGGCATGCTGGTTAATGGGTCGTACAACCTGATAGACTCTATATTTTTGGGGCATGCGGTAGGCGAGATTGGCTTGTCGGCGGTAACTGTGGCTAATCCCATAATGATTGTGTTTATGGCACTTGCTATGCTTATTGGTAATGGCGGCAATGCGTTGGCGGCGCTGAAGTTGGGGCAGGGCAAGCGCGACGAGGCAGAACGTGCGCTTGGCAACGTTATTACTCTAAGCATTGTGCTGTGGGTGGTGGTGGCTGCGGCTGCCGCTGTGCCTTCATTGATGGATGCGCTTTTAACAGCATCTAGCGCGACGGATGAAGTGCGTCCGTATGCTCATACGTTTATTCAGATACTTTGCTTTGGATTTGTTCTGCAAAGTATTGGTATGGGTGTAAATAATTTTATTCGCACGTGCGGCTCTCCTAATATTGCGCTGGGCACTATGGTTGTAGGTCTTTTTACAGCTACGGGGTTTAACTACTGGTTCGTTATAGTGAACGGATGGGGCGTGGCTGGTAGCGCGTTTGCCACACTTGCTGGACAGGCTTGTTCGGCGGCGGCAGTGCTTGCGTATTTTTTCTGCACTAAAGATGTGGCGCTTCGTATACGCCTTAGTTGTATGAGGCCAATATGGCGTGTAGTGGGAACCATATTGGCATATGGTTTTCCTAGCTTTGCCGTGCAAGCTGGTATGGCTGTTGTGAATTTTGTGCTGAATTTCCAGCTGGTGAAATATGGTGCTCTAAGCGACATTGGCACGGTGAATGCGCTTGCTTCTATTGGCGTTATAAATCGTATCGGTATGTTTTCAGTTATGCCGCTTATTGGTATAGCTATAGCAATTCAGCCGCTGCTTGGCTTCAATTACGGCGCGAAGAAAATTGATCGTGTTAGAAAGACTCTTTGGCTGGGGATTGCTGTGGCTACTGCATTTAGCCTGATTGAATGGATTGTTATAACAGCGTTCCCGAACGCTATAGCCAATGCGTTTGGCATACAAGATGCGGCTCTTGTAGAGTTTACGGCGTTTGCCTTGAAGGTGCAGTTCTTAATGTTGCCGTTTGTGGGCTTTCAGATTGTGGGTTCGAATTATTTTCAGGCAACAGGGCAGCCTGCTAAGTCTATATTTCTTACGCTTACACGCCAGATACTGTTTCTTGTGCCGCTGCTGTTCATTATGCCTAACTTGCTGCCGATTATGGCACCGCAGTTTGACGGGCTAGATGCGCTTTATTTCGCTGCGCCTATATCTGACTTTTTGGCAATTTTTACGGTTGCCATATTTATCGTATGGGAGATGCGCCGTCTCCGCCGTATGCAACAATGCTAGATTTGGCTTATAAGTGCGGCGAAGTTAGGATTGCGATGCGTTTTCTGTACAGACTTCGCTAAAGAAGTTTTCAGTACGCATGCGTAAAAACGAGCCGGGCTGTATAGCTTGCATCGCCTCGAAAGTATAAATATTGCACGATCTGTTTGCTGTTGGAACTGGTGTGGACACTCCGTTCTCTGGAATCCAGCACAGGTTTTTTATTTGCAGGGTATTTGCGGGGGAATTTGGCGCTAAAACTTCCACTGTGTCGCGCTCGGAAAAGCGATTGCGGCAGCGCGCGGTTATGAGATACGCGCCTGCGTGTGTGCTGCAGTCTATTACGTCGGCTACATGAACGGTCTGTTTCGTGTAGCCTTCCTCCACGCATTCTTGCTCAGCTTCTCCAAAATAAAACCCGGTATTGTAGGGGCGATGTGAAATGGTTAGAAGCTCGCTGTACACATTTTCGGCAGGTTCGCCGTCTAGTACTCTGCGATACGCGCCAACAACAGTAGCAACATAGAATGCCTTTTTGTTGCGTCCCTCTATTTTTATAGAATCTACGCCCGCTTCGGCTAGTGCGTCAAGGTGTGCCAGCATATTCAGGTCTTTAGCGTTCATTATTAGCGTGCCGCGGTCGGTTTGCTCTATGGGAAAATGCTCGCCCGGGCGCTTTTCCTCTTCAAGTGTGTAGTTCCATCTACACGATTGCGAACAATTTCCGCGATTGCCGCTGCGTCCGGTTAAGTAAGAACTTATAAGGCAGCGACCGGATACCGCCATGCACATAGCCCCGTGTGCGAAAGCTTCTATTTTTAAGCTGGGCGGCGTTTCTTGTCGCATGCGCGCTATGTCGGACAGCGACATTTCGCGGGCGCACACTACGCGTGCCGCTCCTAAGCTGTGCCACACTTTTGCGGCTTCGGCGTTAGCTACGCTAGCCTGCGTGGACACGTGAAGCTCCATTTTGGGAGCATATTCGCGCGCAATAGCGAAGGCGCCAATGTCGCCTATTATTAGGGCATCGGCACCGGTTGCTTGCACTTCTTCGAAATACGACGGCAACTGTGCTGTGTCGTTGGGCATCATAAGAACATTGCAGGCTACGTGTATCTTTACGTTGCGCGAATGAGCAAAAGTAACAGCGTGCGCCAATTCTTCCATGTTGAAGTTGTTGGCACGAGCGCGCATGCCGAAGCGGTCGGTTGCTAGATATACTGCGTCGGCTCCAAATGCTATTGCAGCTTGCAGTTGTTCCATTCCTCCTGCTGGTGCTAAAAGTTCCATCAATACATCAACCCGAAATGTTCATGCAGCGCATCTGCTTTGTCGGTGTCGCTAATTTCCAAAACAGTTTTATTCCCGCTTTCGCGAATGGTTAACACGCCGTCTCTGTATCCTTTATAGCCATTATTGGTGCGTAAGTTTACAATCTCGCAGTCGCGAAATAGAGTGCCAGATTGCGAGCACATCAAATTCAGCGCATTGAAATCTATGTCCTCTACATGCGCCGTGCAAAGCTCTAGTTCTGTTTGACGGTGCGCTGGGGTTCCGTCATCGTGCAAATCGGCTTTCGCTTTAGTGATTCGGTCAATTTTTAGCCAAGAGTTGCTATCGTTTTCTACAATAAATATTTCGCCGCGTACATTTTGCTCTACATCGGGAGTAAGTGGTAGCGATTCTGCTGGCATAGGTCCGCCGAAACCCACATCGACAAAGCACAATGTATCGTTAAATGTAACAATAATGCCGCGGTGGTTTATTGGCATGCGCGCTTTTCGCCCGCGCACTGATCGGCAAAGCGCAGGGCGTGCATTATAGCCAAGCGATACAAGCAGCGCTTCAAAAAATTTGTTTAATTCAAAGCAGTATCCACCTTTATGTTCGCAAATAATCTTATTAAATAGCGAATTTAGGGAAAGACTGGGTGCATCTTTGCTGCGGTGAACACCTATAGTTTCAAATGGGATATGTGTTTGATGCGCATAGACAAGAGCATCTAGGTTCTCTTTTGTTGGCGTTGGCATAGCGCTTATTTCTAATCTATCTAAATAGGCGCGTATTTGCTTAGCGTCCAACATTATACTCCTTCGGTTGCTTGAACACATGAGCTATAGCATAGCAAACATGCAGCTTATTAGTTGTTACTGAATCCTTTTATTAGCACGGATGATATTCCGCACAGCAAGCCGCCGATAGGCCATGCTAGCCAGAAAAATGGTGTGGAATATTCAGGCACAAACAGCATAACTAGTCCGACTATGGTGGCTACCATCATTATTGTTCCGCAGATAGCGCCAATACGTTTGTCTGTACGCTTTACAGCAAGTAGTTCTTCTTTCTGCTCTTGCGGAATATTTGACTCATTTATTTCGTGGGTTTCTAGTATTTCGCCTGCGGCTAAATTGTAGTTGGACAGATTGATGCGGCTAAGGTTTATGCTGCCGCGCACGATAAGTGCTGCGCCTATGGCTACGCAGGCAACCATCGACACCGTTCCTATACTATCTTCATATGGAGAGTCGGAAAAAAGTAATATTATGCAAATACCTGCAAAAATGATGGCGATACCACCAATAAGCTGCCAATAAAATGCTGTGCGTGCACTGGTTTTTTGTTCGCTGGTGTAGAAATCTTCAATATATGGATGTTCGCGTACAAATTGGGAATGTTCCATTCCGGCTGGAATGAATAGTATCAAGCCGATCGCCACGCCTATAAGTACGCAAATGGTTCCTATTGCTGCGGCTGTATTTTCAGGAAGTGAAAACAGACTTGCTGTGCTTGGATCGCCTGCGCTGAAGAAAACAATAGATATAGCGCACCCCAATACTACTGATAGTACCCCGCCCGCTATTTTATTTGCGAATTTGCGCATATGTTCGTCGTAGCCGAATACATCTGCGGGTGGTGTGTTGGTGGTTACTTTGCAAGCTGCGTTAGGCTGCTGGTTGGTTAAGTCACCCTGAACTAGATCGTCTAGTGTGCAGTCGAATGTTTGGCATAGCTTTAACAGTTTGTCCATTTCTGGATACGATCGCTCCGACTCCCACTTTGTAACTGATTGGCGGCTTACCCCTAATATCATAGCCAGCTGCTCTTGTGTCATATTGTGCGATGCGCGTAAGTGTAATAGATTATCGCGAAAACTCATTTGTTGCCTTTCTTGCTTCGGTGTTTCGGTTTATTCGGCTGCCGATGCGACTACATTAGTTTATACATTGGTGGCGCACCATAAACTTTTGGCATCTTTTTAAGTGATTTAATGCGCCCACTGGTTGCAAAGCCCAGTTCAGAGAATTGTTAAGTTGCTGTATCCTGATATATGTTGCATCAAAAAACTGAAGGAGGGTGGAGTGAAGGCTGCGCAGCTTCAGAACATAATCCTTCTTCGATTACATGCATCTGATATGTGCCCTTAAAAAGTAAGCCCAAAATTTGACGCTAGCGAAATTGCTGCAAACCAGATTGGCGGTACGAATAAAGCGGGCAGTAAATTCATTGTGGGAATGTCTTTTATTTTCAAAATTCCTAATCCTGATGCCAATATGAGAAAGCCGCCAACGATTGTTATCTCGCACATAAGCTGCGAAGTAAGTAGTGGTGCTAATTGATTAGCTAATAGAAAAATGGCTCCTTGCCAGCAAAATAGAACGACTGCGGCAAGCGCAATGCCTATTCCAAATGACGATGCAAGCACCATAGATGTTACAAAATCTAGCGTAGCATTAGTGAATAGGTAGGTTTCGTCGCCGTATAGTGCGCTATTTATTGGACCCAATATGGAAAGCGTACCGAAGCAAAATAGCATTATGGCAGTTGAAAGACCTTGCGATAGGTTTTTCCCTTCACTGTCTTGTTTTGAATGCTTTGAAACAAGTTTGTCGAACCGACCAGATATATCTAGCCCGGTTCCTATAACGCCTCCGATAGCTAGACTTGCGATAAACAGTACCGGATATATGCTATCTGCCATACCTACTACAACCGCATTAATGCCTATGCCTACTGCTGCCAAGCCCATGGCTGCAAATAATATTTCTTGATAGCGCTGCCCTAATCCACGTTTGGCGGCGCTGCCTATGATTGACCCTATAATAATTGCAATCGTGTTGGCTATTGTTCCTATCATTTTGCTTTCTATCGCTTTCGATGTTTACAGAGCAGTACCAGTTTTTGGCGCAAACATGTTTTGAGTGTAGGCACCTTCGTGTTTTAATAGGTATATCTTCTTATCTATTCCGCCGGCATAACCGGTAAGATTGCCGTTTGCTCCTACTACACGGTGGCAGGGAATTATTATAGATATGGGGTTATGCCCAACAGCGCCGCCTACCGCCTGTGCCGACATTCGTGTTTTGCCATCTTCGCGCGCCAATTCGGCGGCAATATCACCGTAAGTGCGGGTTTGCCCATACGCAATGGCGCAAAGTTTTTTCCATACGCGTTTGCGAAAAGCACTACCATTAGGAGCCAGGGGCAAGTCGCTTATAGGTGGATTTTCGCCAGCGAAATAGCTGTCTAGCCATTTCTTCGTCTTCTTTATAACGGGCAATTCGTCGCCAGACTTTGTGGTGCCTTCTATGGTTGCTTCAAAATACTTTTGCCCTGAAAGCCATAGTCCAACTATATTTTTACCATCGCTGGCTACAGTTATATCGCCAAGCATTTCGCTTTTATAGACGCTTTCATATATTTGAAATTCAGCCATTTTACCCCCATCAGAATGCTTTGCTTTTGTTTAGAACTTATTCCAAGAGATAAATGCCCAAGGCACTTGCCGCGGATGTTTTAACGTAAACATGTCGTCTTGACTTTCTAAATTCTGATCAAGCCATTTAGGCAAGCGCTCTAATGCATCTGGAAGCTTGGGTGAATTGTTGCCGACGACAGTTGTAATCATCTCGGAGTATTTTTCGACAGCTTCTTCTTTATCCGTAAAATAGTCACGGCGCTCGGTGGGTATATATCTAAGTTCAGGAATAAACCCCTGTGCTTTAAGTATGGCGATGGCGTAGACAAAATCGTAATTGGGTGGTACTTCAATTCCCATATCGCGAAGAAGTTTGTCATCTATTCTAGGGGATGCACCATGTGCCAATGTTACGCAAACACGCCGCTTGGCAATGGTGGTAAGTTTGGCAAGTGAATCTGCAAGATCGGATGTGGCAATAGAGCGAGATGCCACGCATACATCGTAGCTTTCTGGCAGTATTCCGCAGTCTTGCCAATTGTCTTCCCATGACAGCAATGTTGTTTTTACGCATGCTATATCGTGTTTTTGCAAGTTTTCATTAAGGCGGTTTAGCATTACAGATGAGAAATCTGCTGCAAGTACATTATGACCTGCGGTGCCTAAAGGTACAGATAAGTTGCCCGTGCCGCATCCCATATCGAACACCGATTCTTCTGGCAATATTTCTGCAAGCTCTAAAAATTGACTAGTGTATGAACTGGGCGAATCTTTCCCCCCGAATGTCTTGGCGCGCGTATTCCAATAAGTTGACCCATGCGGTTCTGCGCGATTTGCCCAAGATGCTTTCCATGCATTATTCCAATCTTGCGCGGTAATAAGACTATGCTGCTCGGCATGCATGGAGAACTCCTTTGTATGTATGGCAATTATTCATAAATCAGTATATCGTTATTGTAAAATGCTGCTCTTTTGCTTTAGCAAAAATGTCTTTTAGAATTCCTCCTCGGCGTATGTAATACCCTTCACATGATTTTGCTTAGCTCTTTCAACTAATATAATGCATGTTATCTAGGATGGAAGGGTTTCGCGAATGCCCGATGAGCAAGACAACCAAAACAGCCAAGATGCGCAAACGAAAAAACAAACACGTCGTTCAAAGCTTGCCCGCGTTTCAAACTTAAAGCGCCAAACATATTATGCGCTAGAAAGTGTTATGTGTGCGAATGCTGTAGGCAAAGTTATTGGGTGTGCGCTGTTCATATTAATAGTACTAAATGCCGTAGTGGTGTTTATATCTACGCAGTCTGGACTAGACTCTTTTACATCTAGTGCCATTTCGGCGTTTTATACTTTCTCTACGTTATGTTTCTTTGCGGAGTATCTGGCTCGTATTTGGGTAGCCGACATTGTGTTCGAGGATAACTCTAGGGCAAAAGCGCGCCTTCACTATATATGTTCGCCACTGGGGATAATAGATCTGCTGTCATTTTTCCCTAGCGTATTAGCATGGTTTATTCCTATGACACCTGCGCTGCGTACAATTGTAAACATTGTACGTTTGGTTCGTTTGGTGAAGATATCCAGATACATGCGGGGTCTTCGCACTATAGGGCGCGTATTAGAGAAACGTCGCCATGAAATAATAGCGGCTTTTCTTGTGCTTGCTTTGTTGATAATTGTCACCAGTGTGGTTATGTATGAAATAGAGCATCCGGTACAGCCTGACAAATTTAGCGATTTACTTTCGGGTGTCTATTGGGCTGTTACCACTATAACTGCTACGGGATATGGTGATATTGCTCCTGTAACGCCGCTTGGGCGTGCTATTGGTTCTGTCATTATGTTTTTATCGGTGGCGCTGGTAGCTATACCCGGAGGTATATTCTCAGCTGGTTTTGTTGCCGAATTTCAGAATGTGAATAGGCGTGGTAAAAAGCACGACAGTTCATCGGATGATGAAAATGATGTTGGCAATCAATCGGACAATAAATAAAGTATTCGCAGATACATACGCACATCGCCGTTGTCTAAGTCTTCTCCGATAGCTTGTTTAATTTTGCTAAGTCTGTACATAACTGTATTTCGATGCATGTGCATAATTTCACACACCATATTTATATGTCCTTCGCTGCGCAGGTATACACGCAATATTTCGTAATCGTTGGTGCCGCGTGTTTTGTCGGTTGTGCGCAGGGCTGCTATAGGATTATCTCTGACAATTAACTTTGCAATAAACTTTTCCGAATGCGCAAAAGGATCTGTGGCGAAGTATGGGAAGTATCTATAGAACCGATACATTGTTGTTGTTTCAGTATCTTGACCTTCAAATGCTATATAGCGCTGTGAATATCTGTGTCCGTAATTTAGCGCAATGCGCGCCTTTTCCAGCGCAAAATCGGCTTTGCTTAAATGTGTGAACCTGTCGGATACGCCAATTTCTACATCCATGCGCTGCGCCAGATTGCAAAGCGCCTTTTCGGTGTCAATTAAGTTTTGCGGCTTATTTGAATCGGCGCAAATTAGCACGACGATTTTTTCTTCGTTTACAGCTACTTTACATTCGGGGATTTCTGTAAGTATAAGCCTTGCAAAATATTCGGTTGGCATTGTTTTCCAAGCACTATTTGCGACACATATTTCGAATAGCCCAGTTGTGGGAAGTCCGTGCATACGCGCACGCTCTTCCAGACCGGCTTTGTCGTATGTGTTGCCGCTTAAAACTTCTTTTAGGAAATATGTATATCGTTGCTCAAGCGGGTTTTCCAGTCGCCAATAGCGCGAAAGGCATACCTCAACTTTTTTCGCAAGAAGATTGAATAGAAATATGTAGTGCGGTGTTATGCGAGTTGGGGAAACCATTATTAAGTGTGCAGCGTAGCGCCCATGGCGCTTTATAACATGGCTAGCATACGGAAAACCGTCCAATATGCTTTCATCGTTGTTTGCTATTGTGAAGTCTTGCGAATTCCACTTATGCATAAGTCCGCTTTGTCTTATTTGGTCAACCGTTTTTTGGCTGTAACATCCATGTTCTACAAAATATTGGCTGTGTTTATCTAGTGGGTGCAAATTGGGAGTATGGGCAATATGCGAAAAGGTGGAATCCGATAGACCTACATAGCATTTAAGCACGCTTTCGCTAGCTTTTAGAAGATCTTGGTTTATGCAGCCGTCCTCTAGCATTTGCGCCATTTTGTCATTCCATTGGATTATATTTACCAATCTGCGTTGAAGGATGTCCGCCACAGTAATGGGTGGTAAGTCGGTACTGATGAAAATGTGGTCGGAATTTTGGTCCCATTTTGATTTATCGGGGTCGGGGCGTGTTATTACACATGTTGCATTCTTGGGCGCAAACGATACATTTTCTACAACATATACTGTGTTGCCTACAGTTTTTGAACTGATGCTTTCTGTATCCGGAATGGCGGAAATCCAGCCAAATTGCGAATTGGGGTGCTTCGGTTGCTTTAGTACTGCAATGCTGGAACGCTCACAAAGTCCAACAATAATATCAAGCGGAAACATCATGATGAAGCGCCTCCCCAAACCGTTACCTATTCGTATCGCGCTTTGCTATTTCGCGTTAAAAATCCAATATTTTATGTTAATTATAACCATAAAATTTAAGAAAATATGGCTACTTTACACATAGTAATTAGAACCAGTGATTTCTACAATTGAAGCATAGTTATAGCGTCTAAACGGGCGCAAAATCATCAGTACCGATCCCAGAAAGAAGAGGTGGTACCATGTCAGGCGTGAACGTTAGAAGCGAGATCATGCCGCTGAAGAAGGTTCTACTTCACCGTCCCGGAGATGAGCTTTTGAACCTTACTCCGAATACGTTGGAGGAATTGCTCTTTGACGACATCCCATTTCTAGAGGTGGCGCAGGCTGAGCACGATGCCTTTGCGAAAATACTTCGCGATGAAGGCGTAGAGGTAGTTTATCTTGAAGATTTGATGGCTGAAGTTCTAGATCAGTATCCTGAACTTCGCGAGAAATTCCTGAAGCAATGGATTTTTGAAGCAGGTATTCGCACTGAGCGTTATCAGAAGATCATTTATGATTACATCAACGACAGCTATCCTGCTAATAAAGATTTGGTGCAAAAAACTATGGCGGGTGTTAACCTGCAAGAACTTCATACCGATAAAAGCGATTCGCTGGTAGATCTTGTAAGTGACACATCTAAATTGGTATGTGCGCCAATGCCAAATCTTTATTTCACGCGCGACCCATTTGCCATGATAGGTAATGGCGTATCTATTAATCGTATGTATTCGCAAACCCGCAATAGGGAAACTATCTACGGCGATTACATTTTCAAGTATCACAAAGATTATCAGAGCGTGCCGCAATACTATGAGCGCGATTATACGTTCCACATTGAAGGCGGCGACATACTGAATATTAACGAAAAGACCTTAGCTATTGGTATTTCGCAGCGCACCGAGCCCGACGCTATTGATCAGATTGCAAAGAATATTTTCTACTCAGACACTTCTCCTGTAGAGACAATTCTGGCATTCAATATTCCGAACTCTCGTGCGTTTATGCACCTTGATACGGTATTTACTCAGATTGACTACGACAAATTCACCATTCATCCGGGCATTATGGGTCCGCTGACCGTATTCGAGATTAAGCCTGATGGTGAAGGCGGCATTCATGTGCGCGAGCGCAATGAAACTCTCGAAGAGGTACTTACCGAGTATGTTGGCGAGAAAGTGAAGCTAATCCCATGCGGCGGTGGCGATCGCATTGCTGCCGAGCGTGAACAGTGGAACGATGGCAGCAACACCTTATGCGTGCGCCCGGGTACTGTTGTGGTTTATCAGCGCAACAACGTTACCAACGAAGTGCTGCGTAAAGAAGGCATTAACGTTTTAGAGATGCCGTCTGCTGAACTGTCACGTGGTCGTGGTGGTCCACGCTGCATGAGCATGCCTATCTGGCGCGAAGATCAGTAGTAAATTAGTTGCAGCTGCGATGCCTATACGCAGCTGCAACAATTCGTTATTTGAAGTTGGAAAGTAGTGCCGTGCTGATTAGTAGAAAACTAGTTGAGGCGCAGTATTGATCGGGTCAATAGACCCTTTAGGAAAGGAACTAACATGCCAGTTAATCTTAGTGGCCGTAGCTTTTTGAAATTGCTCGACTTTACTCCAGATGAAATTCGTTACCTTATTAAGCTTTCACGCGAGTTTAAAAGCCTGAAGATGGCTGGCGTTCCGCATCGCTACCTTGAGGGCAAAAATATTGTACTTCTGTTTGAGAAGACTTCTACTCGCACACGCTGCTCGTTTGAGGTTGCGGGCTACGATTTAGGTATGGGCGTAACCTATCTAGATCCCGGCTCTTCTCAGATGGGTAAAAAAGAGTCTATTGAAGATACCGGGCGTGTACTTGGACGCTTCTACGACGGTATTGAATATCGCGGATTTAGCCAAGAGCTTGTAGAGGAATTGGCTAGTGTTGCGGGCGTTCCGGTTTGGAATGGTCTTACCGACAAATTCCATCCAACGCAGATGATTGCAGACATGATGACTATTGAAGAAAACTTCCCAATGGGATTGAAGGGTTTGAAGTTTGTCTTCTTTGGCGATTGCCGCAACAATATGGGCAATTCACTGATGGTTACGTGCGCTAAACTTGGTATGCATTTCGTCGGTTGTGGTCCCGATGATTTGAAGCCCGAGGCTAGCCTAATAGATACCTGCAAAGAAATTTGCAAGGAAACGGGCGGCTCTGTTCACTTTACAGAAGATCCCAAAGAGGCTGCTAGCGGCGCTAAGGTTATCTATACCGACATTTGGGTATCTATGGGCGAGCCCGAAGAGCTTTGGGCAAAGCGCATTAAAGAACTAGAGCCTTATCGTGTAACCACAGAAATAATGGATACGGCTGATGAGGATGCAATATTTATGCATTGCTTACCGTCTTTCCACGACACAAACACCACAATCGGCGCTGATATCGCTGAGAAGTTTGGCGTTACCGAGATGGAAGTTGCCGACGAGGTATTTGAATCTAGTCGTTCGAAAGTGTTTGACGAAGCCGAAAACCGTATGCACAGCATTAAGGCGGTTATGTACGCAACTATGCGCTAGTTAATGAAAGAGCCGTAGGGTTGCGTTGTCTTGCGGCTCTTTGTTCTGTCCAACACAACAAAGGAAGGGGTGATACAGTTGGCATACGCAAAAGGCGATGGCAAAAGCGTAGTTATTGCGCTCGGCGGTAATGCACTGGGAAACACTCCCGAGGAACAGCTTCAGTTGGTTGAAGAAACCGCAGTTCATATTGCAGATATGATAGCTGAAGGCATAAATGTTGTAGTATCGCATGGCAATGGACCGCAGGTCGGTATGATATCGAATGCGTTTTCGGAAGCCAGTACAAGCGATTCCTCTATTCCGGAGATGCCGTTTCCAGAGTGCGGAGCTATGAGCCAAGGCTACATTGGCTATCAGCTTTCCCAAGCGCTTTTGGGAGAATTGAAGCGCAGGTCTATCCTTCGCTCTACTGCATGCGTTATGACGCAAACGGTTGTATACCCAGAAGACCCGGCTTTCCAGCATCCAACTAAACCAGTCGGACCATTTTTCACCGAAGAAGAGGCAAAACAGCGCGCAGAGGAAACGGGCGCTACATATGCCGAAGATGCGGGTCGTGGTTGGAGAATGATGGTTGCGAGTCCAAAGCCGCAACGCATTGTAGAGATAGACGCTATCAAAGACCTAATGGATGACGGATATGTGGTTATAGCAGCGGGTGGCGGTGGCGTTCCCGTGTTCGAATATGACGATTCATATCACGGCGTTCCTGCTGTTATAGACAAAGACCGCACCAGTGCGAAGCTGGCAGCTGGTTTTAATGCAGACATGCTCGTTATTCTGACGGCGGTTGAAAAGGTTGCCATTAATTTTGGCAAGCCAAATCAACAAGATATTGACCACATGAGCGTTTCGGAAGCGCGCTCTTATATCGAGGAAGGACAATTTGCTCCAGGTTCGATGCTTCCAAAGGTGCAGGCATGTATAGAGTATCTAACTGAACATCCAAAGGGTACTGCACTGATTACGTCTCTTGAAAAAGCAGCCGAGGGCTTACGCGGCGAGACGGGCACCACCATAACGGTGGGGTAGGGTGTATACCCTGCGACTCGGATATATCCGAGTCTAGTAGAAAGGTAAGATCATGTCAGCTGAGAATACTGGCACGAAGCAAAAGAAGAAGCGTGCAGCTATTTCCGCTTTTACAATTTTGCTAATTATCCTCGTTGTTCTTGCGGTCATAACCATGATTATGGGCGCACTCGGGGTAGAAGGTGTGGAAGGCGCAACTCTTGCTAATATAGTTACTGCTCCCGTACTTGGCTTCCAAGATGCAATTGGTGTTTGTCTGTTCGTCCTCATCCTGGGCGGCTTCCTCGGAATAATTACCGAGACAGGCGCATTGGATGCGGGCATCGCAGCACTTGTGCATAAGCTTAAGGGCAACGAACTTATTCTTATTCCTATCCTGATGTTTATCTTCTCTGTTGGTGGCACTACATATGGCATGTGCGAAGAAACAGTGCCATTTTATCTATTGCTAGCAGCCACGATGGTTGCTGCTGGATTCGACAGCATTACTGGTGCGGCAGTTGTTCTCCTAGGTGCTGGTTGTGGTGTTTTGGGTTCTACGGTTAATCCGTTTGCAGTAGGTGTTGCCAACGATGCGCTAAACAGCATGGGCATAGTGCCCGATCAGGTAGTAGTAATGGGGCTAGGTGTTGTGCTTTGGTTGTCTACACTTGCTATCTCCATTGTATTTGTTATGCGTTACGCTAAAAAAGTAAAGGCTGATAAGGGTTCTACTATTCTTTCTCTGCAAGAGCAGGAAGATATGATGAACGAATGGGGCATGGTCGAATCTGAGGTTGAGGCTGCTTCTGACGATGAGAAGCCTGCTCCTAAGATGACTGGTCGCCAGAAATGGTCGCTTATCGTATTTGCTTTGACGTTTGTAGTTATGATAGTTAGCTTCATTCCTTGGGAAGACTTGGGCGTAAATGCGTTTGTTGAGGGCGCAACTTATGAAGAAGTTGTAGCGCCTGTAGATGCTGAAGAAATAACTAGTGTGTATGATGAAGCCACAGGTACTGCACTGACACTTGAGGGCGATGTAGAGGCTACAGCTACATCTGAAGAAGAAGTTACACCTGCTTGGTCTTCGTTCCTAACTGGTCTTCCGCTGGGACAGTGGTACTTTGATGAAGCTTCAACATGGTTCCTAATCATGGCTCTTATCATTGGTGTTATAGGTGGCGTATCTGAAAGCCGTTTCGTTAAGACGTTTATCAGTGGTGCTGCCGACATGATGAGTGTTGTTCTTATCATCGCTTTGGCTCGTTCTATCACGGTGCTTATGGGCGAGACTGGTCTGGATATGTGGATTCTCACCAATGCGGCAGCAGCTTTGGCGGGACTATCGGCGCTGATTTTCGCACCGCTATCGTTCTTGCTCTATGTGGTTTTGTCGTTCCTGATTCCGTCTTCTTCCGGCATGGCAACTGTGTCTATCCCCATTATGGGCGGTTTGGCGAATGGGCTTGGCTTCTCGCCAGATGTTATGACGATGATCTTCAGTGCCGGCAATGGTCTTGTGAACCTGTTCACACCTACATCGGGCGCTATTATGGGCGGCTTAGCATTGGCTAAGATTGAGTACACCACATGGTTGAAGTTTGGCTGGAAGCTGTTCTTGATACTTGGTGTGGTCTGTCTAGTTATACTTACGGTAGCTATGATGATTATACCCGGACCAGCTATAAGCTAATCTTTGCTCAGCAAAGGAAAGTCCTCGTTTCGGCGCTCCTTCGGGAGCGCCTTTTTGTGCGAATGGGGAGTTCCTTGGCGGTATGTCTTCTTTATTCACGGACCATATCGTCGTCCGGGAACTCCCCCATCATCTCGGCGAAGCCGACAGGGGCTTCCGACTTTATGTAGCAGAACCAGAACACAGTCTTGATCCTGTGATCGATGCTCATTCCTCGATGGAGTTCAAGCATTCTTCTTATCCTTCCGTTCATATTCTCGATCGCATTGGACATCGAAGGAACAGGACCATCTGCGATGAGAACGTCTGCTAGGTACTAAAGTATTAGAGACAGACCACCTACGGTGGTTTTGTTCGTACTGTTCATGTTGACCTATCTTTCTGAGGGTATGGACTGCCATAGGGGTCTTAGGGAAGGTCCATCTTCCATAAGACTCTTTGGAATACAAGAAAGCGAATGGTAAAAACCACTCGCTTTCCCATGTGATATGAACTTGATCGGAAGACTCTTATTTCGCTATAAAGTGCCTTATTGACTAGGCGGAATAAAGATTGACATCTTCTCTTTATCCATCTTCGCAGCCAATTCGGAAACCGTACCGTATTGGATTATCAAAGCCTGACAGTGATGAACACAAGAAGGTTTCTTACCGGCAGCCGTTCTCTTGGCGCACAAATCGCAAAGGTCGCCGGGCACAGGGATGTAATCCAATTCCCACTTTCCATTAGGTTTCAAGTTGGGACCAACGCTTAAAACGTGTATCCCGCATTGATCTTTTTCGTATCCATGCTCTTTTTTGCATGCAACCTCGCAAGTATGGCATCCTGTGCAAAAATCATAATCAAAAAGCAGCCCACGCAAATTTTCGCTATTCATTCTACATTCCTTTATTAGTTGTTATCTCTTCGGTAACAGTCATCTTATTGTTGCCGTCATCCTTGTACACTTTGCAAATTTGGCACTTATAAGGCGCGCCGTATCCGGTTGGTCCGAACTCATCCATCTGGGTCAGATTATTGATGTTCGAATCGAAATTACCGAACAGATGGGGCTCGGCAGCTGCCTGTTCTGGATACCACCATCCGTGCTCCGAACTTACCAGCCATTTAGGATGTGAAGGATTCAGGTGGGCTACTTGTCTGCATTTTCCTCGCATATTCTCGATCCAAATCCAATCACCCTCAGAAATGCCGTATTTCGTCGCGGTTTCGGGATGGAGTTCGGTTATCGGCCAAGGATGGAACTCCCTCATCGTAGGCAACTGCCTATGTTCTGAATGGAAGAACTCGAAGGAACGCATTCCCGTTGTCAGAATCAGCGGATATTCCTCCATAAGTTCCGGCGTAGAGTACGGACTCTCCGGCGGTTCACCGAAAAATGGCAGCGGATCTAACCCCCACATCTCAAGCAAAGTGCTCTTGAATTCGTAAAGACCGGTAACCGTATTGAAGCCGGGTTCATTTCCGGGACGCAGAATTCCCTTTTGATACTTGTAATAAATGTAGTCTTCCCATTTGATGACCTCATCGCGCAATTGATACCAATCGAAATCAGCGGTCGGAGGCCATGCAGCGTTGTTGGAATTCACTTCAATTCCGTCAGTATCCGTGCTCTTGTCTGAAACCTGACGCTTCAAATCTCCGGATTGTATCCACCATGTCATAAGGTCGATGTCTGTTTCGTAAGGCCAGTTTTCTGGCTTAAGACGCTTACCAAGCTCAAGAATTATCTGCTCGTCCGATTTTGCTTCGTAATACTGGCTTACTTTTACGATAGATCTCAACGGCCAAGGCCACGCTCGCGCAGAATTGCGTTCGCAGCTCATCGCCGCTGGCAAAACAACATCCGCACACGCCATGATGGTTGGTGTCTTGAACACATCGCAAACTACATTGAATTCCACTTTGTCCCGTAAAGCCCGGTAAACACGGGGAGCGTCGGCCGCCATGTTGGCTATCGGGTTGGTACCTTGCATGAACAACATTCTCACCTGATAAGGATCGCCGTGTTCGATTGCGCGAAGAATTGCATCGCCTTGCGATTCCGATCCGAAGCCGGCAGCGAACAACGGGGAAGCGTCTTGTCCTAGATTTTTCTTCAAAACGTTTTCCGCAACGGTCCATATGCCACATGCATACGTTCCGTAAATGTTGTAGATGGTTCTAGAGAGAACATTTCCTCCGGGAACGTCTATATTGCCACACATCGCGGTTATATTACATATCGCCCTTGCGGCTTCTGTACCGTACTTCTGCTGGTCCACTGCCAAGCCCCACTGTATGCACCCCGGTTTGGCTTTAGCGAATGCTCTGGCAGCTTCCTTTATGCTGTCTTCTGAAATCCAGCAGATTTCTGCCACTTTCTCGGGAGGATATTCCTTCACTCTTTCAGCGTAGTCATCGAAACCGAAGCTCCAATTCTCCACGAAATCATGATCATACAGATCTTCTTCAATAATCACATTGCTCATGGCCAAGGCAAGAGCACCGTCTGTTCCGGGACGAATGGGAAGCCAATGCTCGGCACGCGCCGAGAGCCAAGTGAGACGCGGGTCTACAACGATGATCTTGGTTCCCATACGCATCAGATCAACAACCCAATGACCGAAGAAACCATCACCGTTGCTTGCAACGATGTTGTTCCCCCAAATAAGCATACATTCCGGACGAACCCATTCGGGATCACTGTATCGCTGCTCATTGAACTGTGAGCAATCTGAAACAAATAGCTCTCCCATGCAGAGAACACTGCAGCAGAGCCTTGGCAAATAGCAAGCATCTCCGGAAAGAAACGCCATTCCCACGTTCGGGCTTCCGAAACCCGCAAACGTCAAAAGTGGGTTAAGCCACACGACATTTCTGCCCGTGCCCTGAAGACCCACTATAGCCTCAGGACCCGACTCCTCCCATATTTGCCTTACTTTGGCTTCTATGATGTCGTATGCTTCGTCCCATGAAATGCGCTCGAATGCATCCTTGCCTCTGTCTTCTCGCGCCCGCTTCATCGGATATTTCAAACGATCCGGGTGGTTTACTGTTTCCACCATGTTAAGACAGCGCATGCAAAGACGACCGTTATTGTATTGACTGCGGGGGTCGCCCTCTATATCCACCAACTTTCCGTCTTTGTTCGTATAGAACAAAACGCTGCAACTGTTATGACAGCCAGGAGCCGTGTACTGGGCAGTTCTTGTAACCGTAATGTCTCCCTCTTGCCATTGCCATTCGTCTTTGTATATATCTTCATTGTATGAAGGAAGTATTTCTTCAGGTTTTCTAATCATTTTTTATCCGTTCGATAAAGTTTTATATTGAATTAACCTTCAAGATCTTTGCCGGCTCTGTCGTTTTTGATGAATATCGCGATGGCTAAAGCCGCTATGATCGCAAAGACCGTCAACGATATGAAAGATGTGCCCATAGCGAACGTCGGTGTTGCGCCCGACTGCATGACCGCATCTACTATTGCTCCCAACATGATAGGACCAAGCGCTCCGCCAAAACGACCGATGGCCTGACACCACGACGTACCCATACCACGCAATTCAGTCGGATACGATTCCGGCATGATTGGCTGGATAGCGGTTTGTCCGAAATTCACCGTGAAGCCCAGTGCTATCATCACGATTGTAAGCGCTACATACGGCCATGCCTCTATGCAGGCGAAGCCGCAAATACATACACACAGCGCCAGCTATGAACCCTATTACCACGGTTCTCTTGCGACCAATTATGTCAGACACATAACCACACAATATGTTCGCGATAAATGCAGCTGCCATACTGATGGTGGCAAGGGTGTAGGTATAACCCATGGCACCACACAATCTCGGCAAGAAGGCGTTCATTCCATACAAGACCAAACATCCGCAGAAATACCCTATCCAAATCCCCAAAGTAGCTTTAACGTATTTCTTATTGAACAGTTCCAATGGGCTTACTTTCACCTTTTCGGGTCTTACGGGTAGAAGATGATTAGGGTTCAAGCGCTCGGCAAGAACGGTTTTTCCTGTGGCTTTGCGCTCGTAATCTTCAAGTACAGCGATACACTTTTTCGATTGACCTTTGGATGCATAATAATAGGGGGTTTCCAGCATGAAGAACTGCAGGATGACCGAATAGATTATCGGCAAGAAACCAATAAAGAATGCTACTCTCCAATGATCAATATGCAAGCCATCCAAAAAAGGAAGCGCCACCGTCTGAACCGATGACAACTCGGTTTCTCCGGCTATTACACTTGCGGCAGCAGCGGAGTTGCACAGCGCGCCGCCCACAATTCCGGCGATGACCGTACCGAGAATCATCCATGCCATACCAAACGTTATAAAGAATCCACGGCGTTTGGACGGCATCCATTCCGAAAAGCATGTGGTGACTATCGGAATGCATGCACCTAAACCGACACCTGCCAAAACTCTGAATACCGAAAATACAATCCAGTCTTGCGCAAAATAGAGTGGAAGGTTTAGTAATCCGAAAAGGAATACCGAGCTTACCAACACTTTCTTTCTACCGATTTTGTCAGCTAACGGACCTGAAATCACTCCACCTATAACAAGACCCATAAGCGACCACGATGAAAGAGAACCGGCAATAACCGAATTCAGCGACCATTCTGCCTGAATGGAAGGAAGAGCAAAATTGACGATTGCATAGTCGTATCCTTCGAACATCATGGAAAGTCCGAGTAGAATAAATAGCATCCATGTGATTTTGTTCGTGCCTAATTCATCTATAAACTGAGGGATTGTTAACTGTGGTGCATTCGCTATATCACTAGTATATGCACTCATTTCTATCTCCAATACTATAAGAAATGCAATTACATCTTATTTAATCCGATAAGCTTCTCGTTTAGTTATTTCGAATTTTACGGGGCTTCAAATGAAGCCTCGGTTTCGTGTGAAAGGTTTTATCTATACAAGTTCCTCATGTGCTTCAGGATCGCCATATTTACCGCCGGTCTTAGGAGCCCAAAGCAGTGCAAGGAACGCTGAGATTATGAAGCAAGCTCCCATGAATACCGCATAGTAAGCCGATTGATCTGCCATCATACCGATGAAGGCGCCGCAAGCAATAGGTCCGCCGAAGCGACCAACCAAAGCAATGGTGGAAATAACACCAGGACCTGTGCCGCGCAGGTCGTCCGGATAGCACTCACCCATCAACGTGTTGTGAAGCGGCGTGGCTGAGAAGAACAGACCGAAAACACCATAGGTAAGATACAAGAACATGTCGTTGGTGGTCCCCGATGTAAGAACGAAGAAGTAAACGATCGCCATTACGCCGGCCAAGGCCATAATGACCACTAGAACACCTTTTCTTCCGAGCTTATCTGACAGTGTTGGGAAGATGATTTGCCCGATGGTCATACCGACGGTGCAGCTTGTTCCAACCAAACCTGCAACCACAATGTCGAAACCTACATTTTGGACAGCTGCTGTATTGAACGCTGTGTGTGACATCAAACCGAGCTGCCAGAAAATCAAAATAGCACCGTACATCCAAGTAATAGGCTGCTTCAGCACCAGAAGCCTTCTCTTGTTGTCTTCAGCTTTCTCTTCAGGAGTTACTACTTTTTTCTCAATAGGCTTCGGCATCCCTTTGTTGCCAAGCGGAACCGTGCCAATCTTCGCAGGGCTATCGCGCATCACAAGGAACATTACGATACCCAGAACAACAATGATGGCACCTATTCCCTCAAAGCATAATCTCCACCCACCAGCAAGAATTAACTGTGGCATAACGATTCCGCCCAGAACACCTGCTAAGCTTCCGCCTAACGTGATTACGGCAATGCCTTTGCCGCGCATGTTCGGAGCGAACCATGTGCTCACGATCTTTGGAAGAACCGCAGATCCGCATCCGGAAACGAATACGCCTGCGCAGGCGTAAAGCACGATTGCCATAATCGGACTGCTGGCAACGAATCCGCAAATTATCAGGAAAACGCCTACACCAATACCTGCAATGGTTATGGTTATCCTCAAACCTATCTTATCAGCCATGGTGCCCCAAATGAAGGAGCATCCTGCATACAGAAGACCGAAAACGGAAATTCCGATGGAGAGCGATGGTGGAGCCACCCCGAAATCCTGTGCAATATATACAAGACATGTGCCGAAAATCGCCAAACACCAAACGCAGATTATCTGGGACAGAAAACCTGAACTCGCCACGGCCCATGCGTAATTCGACTTCTTATGAACTTTTTCCAACTCTAACTTATTTTGAACGTTAGTTTCATCCATGATTATTCCTGCTTTCCATGCTGCAGACTGTCTTTTTGACCATCCGAAGAAAATTCGGTTTTACACCAAGGGCACTTATGTACCTGTCCTCCAAATTCACGGTTTGTCACTGCCCTTCTGATTGGCTTTCCGCAATTTGGACATACCGTCTGTTTCTTTTCTTGGTCAGCCATATTTGCATCCCTTCAACTGCGGATGAGCTCTAGGGAGCCCATCCGCCTGACATTCAAACTCTCCAAAAAACCTTTGAACCAATTAAGGAATAAAGCAAACCACCCCATCCTCTTTGGTCTTCATCGTTTCGCCAATCTTTTCGATCGGGACTACTTCTATGCATTGAGCGAGACAATGGTGCGCACATGCCGGCTTCTTGCCTTCTTCTATCCTTTCGATGCACAAATCGCAGAGGTTGGATGGAACAGGGATATTCATCCAGTACCACTCATCTCCTAATTTCGCCGGACCTTCGGAGGTCAGCTTGATGCCCCATTGATCAAGGGGAAAGTCTTTCTCCTGTCTGCATGCCACCTCGCACGTATGGCATCCCGTGCAGTATTTGTAATCTATGATCATTCCGTAATCTGACATCGCCATCCCTACCCTTCGAGCGAATCAACTTTTCGTATACTACAAAGCATGCTTTTATACGGTGCTCCATATCCCAATTTGCTGTTGTAGCCATAGGGGATCAATTTGTTGATGTTGGATTTGTATACGCCGTAAAGATTAGGTGCTTCGCTGTCCTGCTCCGGATACCACCATCCATGCGTTGCATGAACGACCTGCGGCATAACTTCGTAGGTCAAACGTGCCTTCTCAACGCATTTGCCGTACATATTTTTAATCTCAACCCAGTCGCCGTCTTTGATACCGTGCTTTTTTGCGGTTTCCGGATGTATGGTGACGATTGCATCAGGTGTGATGCTTCTGAGTGACGGAATCTGACGATGTTCGGAATGGAACGAAACGAAATCGCGACCACCGGTCGTCAAAACATACGGATAATCCTCGGCGATTTCAGGAGTGCTTACTGGGCTGTAGGGAGGTTCTTGGAAATAAGGCAATGGATCTTCTCCGAAGTCTTCGTACAGACATGTTGAAACTTCGATCAAACCAGTAGGCGTGTTGAAGCCGGGCTCGCCGTCTTCTCTCAAAAGACCTTTCTCATATTTATAGTAGGGATTCGCCTGTTGGAATACACCCATGTCACGCAGGTCATCGAAATCCCAATCGTACATAGTATGGATTTGATCCGTAAAGAACTCGGCGGCTGTATCCCATGGCCAAGCCTCCGGGTTAAGTCTTTTACCCAATGCAATGTTTATCTCAATGTCGGATTTCGCCTCGCCCGGGTCGAGTGCCGCATTCATGGCACCTAGGAAGTGGGTGTTTCTACCGAAGTGGGGAAGAACTACGCCGTCATGCTCTGCAAAGCCACTCACAGGGAGGAATATGTCGGCGAATGCCATAGCGGTAGGAGTCATGAAGCAGTCTTGTACTACATTGAAGTCCATCTTCCTCATATGAGCTGCCCAGCGCTCCGGCTCGCCCCAACATGTGCCGGCCAACGGATTGGTGGCATAAAAGTACATCATCTTCAGCGGGTATGGCTTGCCAGTATCTAAAGCTTCCAAGATGAGATCAGGATGCGCCATAGGACCTGCCGCATATGCCGGATATTGCTCTTTGCCATCTATGCGTTTTGCAGCGACTTCCGGATCAATATATTTTGAGCACTCAAAACGCCATTTACCCATGAAGCTGGATGGCTTAGCTAATACAACTCCGCCGGGAACATCCATGTAGCCGCAAATGGCAGCGATTGAAAGCAGAACCTGACCTGCTTGAACACCATTCTGCTGTTCATCGATAGCCAAACCCCACATAATAGAGGACGGTCTGTTGGTAGCAAAGGCTCTTGTTGCTTCGCGAATAGTCTCCGCAGGAACCCACGTAATTTCTTCGGCCCACTCAGGTGTCTTGTCCTTTACGCGCTCTTTTAGTTCATCAAGACCGAATACCCAATTTTCGCAAAAGTCGTGATCATACAGATCTTCAGTGATAATTACATTAAGCATCGCAAGACCCAAAGCGGTGTCTGTTCCCGGACGAAGCTGTAGATGATATGCGGCGCGTGTACCGAGCCATGTAAGACGCGGGTCGATGGTGATGATCTTCGAGCCGCGTTTCATAAGGTCGATAAGTGAATGCCCATAAAACCCGTCGGGATTCGATTGCAACGGACTTTTACCCCACAAAATGATGTACTTCGGAATCTCGTATTCAGGGTTGTCGTATCTATCCGGGAAGAACTGTGCGTAATCGAGTTCCGGATAACCGGCTCCCAAAAGGAAGTCTGCCACGGCAGTTCTCGGCCCATAACAGGAAGCACCGCTCATAGAGAAGCAGAAGTTCGGCGTTCCCAACACGGCAGAACCCATGGCTGGCGCATAAAGTGTGGATTCGCGACCGGTGCCTTGAAAGAGAAGAATTGACTCAGGACCGTAGTTCTCCCATATCTGCCTTACTTCTTTTTCGATTATATCAAGCGCCTCGTCCCATGTGATACGCTCCCATGTATCCTTTCCGCGGTCTTCTTTGGCGCGCTTCATCGGATATTTGATTCTGGTTGGGCTATCGATGAATTCCTTCATTGCTAAACATCGTGGACACAGACGCCCTTGTGAAATCGGATGCTCTGGGTCGCCTTCAACTTTGATGAGCTTGCCATCTTTAACAGTCAAGATCATTCCGCAACCTACTGGGTGATCTCCCGGAGGCGACCATCCGCAGGTTCTCACATAAATCTTGCCGTCTTTTTCTTCTCTCCATGTATCCTTCATTTCTCCTCCCTTTCTCCCTCTATCTATTTATTGCTTGTACTTCCCGGGGCAGCCGGTCTTTTAGGTACCGAAGGAGGGATAGGCTGTGCGCCTTCCGTAGCACTATCGTCCTCGGCGTTTTTAAAAACGGTTTTGCAGAATGGACATTTGGAAGGCATTTTTCCCAATGCGGCATTAACCTTCTTTCCGCAATTCGGGCACACTTGCGCCTGCTCAACGGTTGCCGGCCTGAAACACATGATTAACTCCCTATCTATTCGATTTACCAGCTTTTAGAGTCGATAGAATCTGATTCTCTTCACGTATCAGATTAAAATCGACATTGGAATTTCAGACCTGTTACAATCTGATAAGGCTGTGTTTTATACGCATAATGGGATGGAGAAAATGAAACCTGCTATGCAGGATTTAGATACTGGTGAAGCTCGGATTTAATTTATATTTGTATTAATCATGCTGATAAGTGCTTTCATATTCTAATGTGTGCGCCGCATGTTCTAACTCAGCTGAATAAGAGGGTGAGAGAAATGATTCTAGCTCCATTTAGAGAATTTCTATCCTTGGCAGCTAATCTTAATATTTCTAGAACAGCAGCCTCACTTTATATCTCGCAATCGAATTTAAGTCGACATATAAAGCAGTTGGAATCGTCTTTGGAGATTCAGCTTCTCGAGCGCAATGGAAACAGTATCAGCCTTACTCCCTGTGGAAAGACTTTTGCAAATGGCATAAAGCCTATCGTAGATGAATATGACAATCTTATATCGAAATGTAGGGAATTGGATTCTATCCAAATAAAAGATCTTACCGTTATGGATGCACCATACAACGATGAATCCACTCCTATTTATATCTCGCTTCTACGGGATTTCCGCAAAAAGCACAATGACTATTCCTTCAAATTCGTACCCACCTACCGAGTTAATCTGATGACAGCGTTAAATGATAGAAAACTAGATCTCGCCGTTTCTTATCGATATGGTGAGCCGAATGAGCAGATAGACTATTTCAGAAGTGAAAGAATAATCGCAAAATTGTTGACACCCGTTCACTTCAGCGTGTTTTGTAGATATGATTCGCCGATATCGCTTCAAAACGCTGCTTTATTCGAGGACTTTAAAGACATGCCGATTTTTACACCTAATGACGAATGCAACATAACAATGGACTCCATCGTGTCATTATTCAATCAGCATACCTACAAGCCCTTATTCAGGTATATCAATTCCGAATCAAAAACGGAGTTCTATTCAATAGATATGACCAACGAAGTATTTATACTTCCATCGGCCATGAAAGATAGTCAATATTTTCAGTTAAGATCGGATTTAGTTTCGGTGCCGCTGGATGAAAGTCTTCAGCATTTTCACTGTTACGCGATCGCCTCAACCGATGGTTTTGGAAGTCTTGTTTTGAATAGTTGGCTGAGTGACTGAGTGCCTTCTTTTTCGTAGCTTTCGTAATGCTGCAGTAAATTCCGAGTAAGGCTTTCGTGAATCTGAAATTATTTTGCCGTGTTCCGGTTTATCCCAATTTACCCCATGTTTTTAAAATGAGGGATAAAGTAGGCAGGAGATTCGCAATGGATATAGCGACAAAATATGCAAATTATTTCTAAACTTTTAATTTCTGGGGCTAGCTTGTTTAGGAAGTTTTTCTTTAATGATGGAAAGTGGGTGCTCAGAGGATAGTAAACAAAAAAACAGTGGAACGAGAAAGCACAAGAAAGCGTCGCTTTTCGTTCCACTGTTTTACGCTATCGCATTATTTAAACTTACATACAACAATAGACAACGTACCGATAAGTCCAATTATCAGCATGGCAATTCCAAGGGTCATCCACTGGTCGGATGCTGGTCCAAGCAGCATCGGGGAGATAAATGTCCCCAAAAACTGTCCAAGACTTTGCACCAGCATAAGTACACCCATGCCAACTGAAGCAAGTTTTGGCTCAGCCAGAACGCCATTAAACGATGTAAGACACATCACCGGAACGCCCAAGCCCAAAAGACCCATCAAAACAGCGCCAACCCACAGCATGGCATCGGAGCCTGTAAGCATTAGGAATGCGCAAGGACCCATGGCTAGCATGCCTATTATGTACAGAGGCTTGCAGCGACCCAATCTGTCTGCCAGAGAGCCAAATGTTGGTGAGGCTATAACAGCAAGCAGCATAGGAAGCGTGCTGATAAATCCGGATACTGTTGGGTCTATACCTTGAAGTTGCATCCATGTAGGCGAGAAAGAAAGCACAGCCATCAGCACCATGTTAAAGGCTAGGAACGTAAAGAAGAACAGCAAAGTGTTAGGCTTGAAAAATGTTGCATAGCTTACTTTTTCTGCTGCGTGAGCTGCTCTAATTTCGCCAGCGCCAGCGCTAGCTTCAACCCCAGCCTCAGCCTCAGCCTCGATGCCGGCAATATCGACCTCGCTAGCAGCAGAAGCCTCGCCATCCGGCAGCTTCACAAATACGATTACGCCAACGATGAAAACGACTACCGCTATTGCATAAATAATCCAAACACCCATAAATCCTGTAGCGGAGAATAGCGACGGGGTTAGCGTGCCACCTACTACCGAACCTAGGCATACCCAAAGTGCCCAAATTCCTGTGGCGGAACCTATTTTGTCTGGTGCA
Source organism: Adlercreutzia sp. ZJ154 (assembly GCF_011039055.1). NCBI lineage: Bacteria > Bacillati > Actinomycetota > Coriobacteriia > Eggerthellales > Eggerthellaceae > Adlercreutzia > Adlercreutzia sp. ZJ154. Next base: position 36,973 of record NZ_JAAKEF010000013.1, on the reverse strand, counting down.
GCATATTTTTGCACGGCAAGCGGACCGCAAATGGTTACGAAGATAAATGCCACGCCTTCAATGCCGCGCGAAATAATAAGCATTAAGCTGCTAGTTGAAAATGCGCCTATAAGCGAGCCAACCGCCATAATAGCCGCTGCTGCAACTAGCATGTTCTTGGGACCGAACTGCTTGGCAAGCATTCCTGTTGGTAAGGCAAGCACAATCCCAACAAACGTGAAGATGGACATAAGCCATGATGCACCGTCTGGGTCCATGCTGAACTGTTCCATCAGGTTCGCCATAATTACTGGCACTTTGAACTGCGTTGTGGCGATTGCAGTACCGAATAACAGCAATGCAACGGCTATAAGAATCCAATTACCATATCTTTGTTTTTTAATTTCGGACATATTAACTCCTTCAATACACTGAGGAAGTCATGCGAAGGAAAACACAGAGTAAAAGCTGCGAAGCAAAAGCAAAAGTAAAAGCAAAACCCGCAAAGTGAAAATTGCGCAATAAACGGTTCACGGCAATTTACGCGAGCTAAGCGATTAACACTAGCGGTGTGGGGCGGCTAAACCAAATTGCCGCCCCGAACTTCTGAACTTTTAACCCTGATTGTTAGTGGTATTAAGCATGACATCTTCTGCGGTGGCGTTTTTCATGATAAGTTTGTTGCGTCTGATAACACCGTCTTCCGGCGTAATGTCTTCGGCATTCGTAAACACCGGCGGCAGATCTCCCCTCTGCATACTCAACTTAATAGCTTCGTCTGCATCGTATGGCAAAAGTTGCCTTTTATCCCCGATAGGCTTGGCTATCCATGCCGGTTTTGTGGTCGGTGCAGGCATTTCTTCTAACTGAGAGCAATCCCCATATTTTGCGCGAAGTTCATCAAGGGGACCGAAGTCCAGCGCGCGCATTGGACAGGACATAACACACTCGGGAAGATAGCCTTTTTCCAAGCGATCGATACACATGGTGCATTTGCTCGCTTTTTCAGACTTATCATCACTTGCGAATTTGATGGATCCGTAAGGGCAAGCGGCGAAGCAGTTGCGATCGCCTTCGCACTTTTCTTTATCTATCAATACGGTGCCATACTTGTCATCTTTGAAGATTGCACCGTGAGCGCAAGCACCGATACAAGCTGGTTCCTCACAATGACCGCAAGAGAAAGCTAGTTCATGCAGGCGCACTTCGGGAAATGTTCCAACTTCCCATTCATATACACACATCCACTTTTCAGGACCGGGCGCTATGTCATTCCAGTCTTTGCAAGCTATTGAGCACGCTTGACATCCGTAACAACGCGTTTGGTCGAAAAAGAATCCATATTGTGTCATTATTCATCTCCTCCAAACTTCTTGATCTGCACTAGACCCGCAGTCAAAAGTGCTCCAATGATGTGCGGGAGATGCGTATCGCCGATAAGCAAATTACAGTTTCCACCTTGATCTACACCATAGGGCATCTTGTCTGTTACTTCCGTTGTGTCAGGGCGATACCATGAACCGTGGTGTATAGATACAGTGCCGGGGATTGTGCGGGAAGTAACAAAGGCAGGTATGCGAACTTCACCTAATTCGTTGTATACGCTGCACATGTCGCCGTCTTTGATGCCGCGAGGTACCGCGTCGGCTGGGTTGATCCACACCGCATGTTTGTATACATCATCGCGCATCCATGGATTCTTATCGTTAGACGAATGCTGACGATAAGACGTAACAGGCGTTACAAGTGAAAGCGGGAATTCGCCGGTCTTTGGATGATAGTAACTATCGTTGGCGGGAACATCTTGGTACTTAGGCTGCCAAACCGGGTAAGTGTTGAACTCGCCGCGGTATTTTGTCTGAGGCAGCGGGTTTTCCTTGATGTAGTTTGAATCGAATTCGAACTTACCGGAAGGAGTAATGAACGGACTTACACCTGCTTCTATGCAGTTCTTGAATGGATAGAACGGCTCTTCCATAGGAACGCGAATAATGGGGTGCTTAACGAACTCTTCCCAAGGTAGGGGCGTAATGCCAGCTGCGGCAAGCATGCCGTAATCGTCGCGTGCCCAAGTTTCGTATCCCTCGCGATAAATCGCCTTAACGCCTTCGGTAAATTCTTTCGGGTCGTCGTACTGGCAAAGTTTCGAGCTGTATTTCTCGCCAATACCCAAGCGTTTTGCTATCTGCATCCATACCCATTCCTTCGGACGAACTTCCTCAGGCGGTTCTACTGCTTGGTCGCAATACACGAAGTAGTTGCGCATGCCGCAAGGTCCTAAGAACATACGCTCGTTACCAAAGAAGTATGTGTCCATGGTTTCAAACTGATGGATAGGCGCAGGAAGAACAATGTCTAGGAACTCTGCGGAAGGCTGACCCTCATGCCACTGCCAACCCCACGAGAAATCCATAGATGCATAACCGCGCATGCGCTTATTCACATTGTGCTGGTTGTTCGCATAATTGTTGTCCATGATAATCATGTGAATGTTTGGTAGAGGTGAATCTAGCGGTGCGCCGATGCGACGGCGATATTCCTCTTCGGGCATTTCGCCAGCATCGTATAGAGGCCTGCAATAGATAGCTTCTGTAATCTTGTTGTTATTGCACACCACTGGTGGGAAGAATTCGGTTGGAGCGCGACCCCAATCTAGGTTCGGTGGAATTACGTGCGGCATAGTAACAAGAGAGCATCCCGACTCGCAGCCGCCGGGGCGAGCAATATTTCCGGTCATGGCTTGCAGCAGCATAGCGCCTGCACCGGCATAGTCGCCCAAGTTGCGCTTGGAAACTGAATAATGTACCTGCAGATGAGCTGCTTTTGCGTTGCCGTAAAGGCGCGCGAAAGCGAGGATAGTTTCAGCAGGAATGCCAGTAAGCGGTGCTGCCCACTCTGGAGTTTTAGGTTCGCCGTCAACTTCACCTACTACATACTTACGCCATGTTTCAAAACCTACAGGTTCAACATATTGGTCTACAAATTCATGGTCATATAAATCTTCGGTGTAGAGCACATACGCTATGGCTAACATTAAAGCCATGTCGGTGCCGGGGCGAATAGGAATCCACTGATCTGCCAAAACTTCGCAAGAAACCGTGTAGCGTGGCTCTATGCAAACAACCTTGCATCCGCGTTCCTGAGCAAGCTTCATGTAGTACGGAACTGCGCCAAACCATCCGACTAAAGGATCAAATCCCCAAAGTACGATAAGGTCGCTGTTCAGCAGGTCTGGAGCCTCAAAGCCCGGATACGATTGAGACGTGCCATTAAACATTATGTCAACAAGGTCTACCCCGGCAAAAAATTCCTCACCCGCATGGCCGCCAGAAGTAGAATGGTCGCCCCATGTTGCCAGCGCGCCGCGCAGCCATGGAGCAAGAGGAAGATCAGAATGTTCAAAAGCGGAATATTGGCAATAAGCGATCGAGGCATCCCCATATTTGTCGCTTACTTCACGCATTTTTTCCGCGATAGTATCAAGCGCTTCCTCCCATGAAATGCGCTCAAAATGTCCGTTGCCAGCGCCCTTACCTCCAATGCGCTTCATTGGGTATAGCAAACGACTCTCGGCGTACAGTTCTTGTCGCCATGCGTGACCCATGGGGCATCCACGCATCTGAATCATGCCTTGATTGATGGCTTCATCGCCTACATCCTCACGGGCGTTGTTTGGATGGATGGAGTCATCAGGCTCGATTGAAATTATTTTATTGTCCTTTACGGCGCACTTCATGATGCAGCTTGCATCCCAGCATCCGTTGTTCACGCATGTTGTATAAACATGGTGAACCCCTTCATGACGCTCGGATAGCTTGCTGACGATTTCTTCTCTACCCATTTCTTCTCCTCTCTTTTTTAGTTCGGCGTTTTTTGTCGAACTATGTGTGAAAAGGTGGTCGAGATGATTAGTTGGCCTATCTTTTGTATTGAAAAGGGATTCGCAGAACATACTTGGGCCCCCTAGTTTGCTCTGCGAATTTATTCGACTTCTATCACCATAAGGAGGCAAAAAGACCTTCGCAATATGCCGTTAAATAATGTGCACACCTATTCGCTTTTGCCTTATAAACCGCAACAGGCAATCTGAAGAGCGGGGTGGAATATTGCTGTTTAAGCAACAGACCGCAATACATAAAAGGACTTTTGGTAAATCGTAAAAGGCGCCTTGTTTGGCGCGTATTATCTAGGATAGAGGTGGTCTGCGAATTGCCTATATAGGCTATATAGACCAATTAGGAGAATGGGGTGAATTGAGAATGCTGAAGAATCTACATCATGGTGGTATATACTGTAATAACATAGATGAAACGATCCTCTGGTACGAGAATCTTGGGTTTGAACTGCTATTTAAGACGCAAGCAATGGAGGGCGATAAGCCGCTATATATGGCTTGGATTAAAGCCGGGGATAATATTATTTTAGAATTGCTTGAGCAGGAGGATAAAGAAACACTAAAAGGGGCAGCATCCACGCAGAATCACATCTCATTTCGCGTGGATAGCATGGAAGCCTTCGAGCAGAAACTCAATGAACTTTCCATACCTATTGAAGCTGGTCCATTTGCAACTTCAATAGAATTTGACCGACAGCTAGATGATTCAACAATATTTTCTGCTTATGGGGATAAGGGGTTGAATCTAATAATCATGTTTTTCCGCGGCATTAATGGAGAGCGTTTTGAGGTTGTACAGGATAATATAGGTGCTCTTTAATATGCGTGCACCTATTTGTTCGCTTTTTGGATGAGTATTGGGCGAATCCTAGATGGGCTGATCGTTTCTTATTGTAATTGCTGCTAGTTGATAGGTACTGTTAATCGTTGGGCGAGTATTTGCCTTAAAGATTTGCTGTAGGCAATCGCGTGATTGGTGTCCAAATGGTTACTGAAGATCCATTGAATGCTGTTCATGAAGCTCAAAAACCTACTATGGGAAGCGTTTATTCGCCGCGTCCTTTCAGTAATCGGAATTTTGTTTTTCAGAACAAAACACTTGGCACTATGGCTGATGCTGAAATCAAGTATGCGCGTATTGACGAACGTAGTGTTCGCTACCCATATAATCATGCGCTGCGTGTTTTGCTTGCGCATTTGGAGGCTATGGCTACCATATGCGTTGATGGTACCGCACCCGATATTGAAACCATGCTTCTTATAGAGGCAGAGGCGTTGCGGCATGCGAAACGCTATGGCTACGATTCTGCGCTTTCGTGCGGCAAAATAGCAGGCGATAATACTCAGCGCGCGTCGCAAGCAGCTGTGCGCTATTGCGCCGCTATTCAAGATATAGCTTGCGGGACGGCTAATTTCACATTCGATCGCAATACTTTGTTGCGCCTGCATAGTCAGATTATGTATGAAGATGGGGAACAGGCAGACGAGGAAATGCACTTTCGCGAGCAGCCCTATCGGATGCGCATGGCTTTTTCTGGGGTTGTAAAGAACATATATATTGCCCCGGAACCAGATCGCATTCCCATGCTTATTGATGATCTGATGAGTTTTTGCAACGGAAACAATCTTTCTCCGACTACTCAAGCTGCTGTTGCTCATTTTCATTTAGAAGCAATTCGACCGTTCAAAACTGGTATGGATCGCACTGGGAGAGCCTTTGCCCACATGATTATGAAAAGGCGCTTGTTTTATAACCACATAATTCCTCCAATAGCGGTTGTTCCCGCTATGAATGTGCGCGACCATGCTCAGCTTTTGTTCCCTTATCGGGCGAATAAGCCGTTCAGCGAGCGAGAAGCAGCTATGGCTCTTGATAGATGGACATTTCATTGTGCGGAATGCATGGCTTTTTCAGTTAGCCTTGTCCGTTCGCTTATGGATCAGATAACCGATATGGAAGAAAAATGGCTCAGGCGATTGCCGGGCATGCGAAAGGGAAGCGTGATAGACCTTGTTTTGCAGGAACTTCCCGGAAAGCCAATAATTACAGTGGCTACCGTGATGGATGCTACCGGTAAAGGATTTTCGGCGGCTAATGATGCTATTCATCAACTTGTAGAAGCCGAAATACTTAGACCCATGAACAAAAATACTCGCAATCGGTGTTTTGAATCGCCCGATGCGCTCAATATGGTTAAGTCGCTATCGGGAAAAATTATTCCGACTGAGCTTATTTCGCGGGAGTCGGCGTTTCACTGATGCTTGGGGTATGTGCGTTGCGCATAAAGATAGCTGGATGAAGAAATAAACGATGAAGGGATAACGCATAGTTTATTGCTGCGTAATAACATTATCCCTTCGTTTGTTTTTATTGAACGGGATATATCGACATGTCCTTGTTCTTCAGCCATTCATTGGCTTCTTCTTCGGTAATTTCAAACAGCTTTGTGCCTGCTCGCACAAGCAGTCCCGCACGCAGCTCGTAATTTGACTTCGGCATACCTTCGCCGCACTTAAAATAACTGCCATCTCCGGCTTTGAATACACCTTCGGTGTAGGATCCCACTACTTGTTTGTCAAACTTTCCTCGTATTTCAAGAAGTTCAACGTTATCGAGGTCGTAACCTTTTGCGGTTATCTGGTTTTTCATCGCCTCGCTGATATTCATTACGGGATCTCCCTTCTATCCTCGAGATATTTGCCAATCTATAGCCGAATCATAACAGCCTAAACTGCCCGTTAAACTTCCCGTAATAGATTGGGATGCCTTATTGCGGAAACGGAAGATATGCCGTTACACACAAAGTTAGGTAATTGCGAAACTTTCAGACAGAATGAGTTGCAGTTACTTGCGAATCATTCACGTTAAAGATACTTCTCTTTTTATTTTAGAAGATGATGTCGATGGCGTAGCGATGCAGATTCGTATCGTGTTGGGCACGACAGATTTGTCGTATACTCCTACTTTAGAAAAATGTAAAAATTTACAAATTTCTAAAGTAGGAGTCGATATGAGAATCAGACGCGATACATACCTTGGGAAGTTGATAGCTCGTAAGCATAACGGTCTTGTGAAGGTGATTACATTACGTTCGGTGGCATGCCCTACATTGTTGGTCTAAAAACGGATCGCGACAAGACCGATTACCTTGAGGCACTGTTTCGTGAAACGTATCTACGCGACATCGTAGAGCGAAACGACATTCGCCATGAAGCTGAGCTTGGTGAACTGGTTAGCATTGTCGCTTCTGCAGTGGGGTCGCTGACTAACCCTGATAAGCTTGCGCGGGCTTTTCGTACACTAAAAAGTTCGTCGATTTCCGCCCCTACCATTAAGAGGTATCTCGATTGCTTGGAAGACGCTTTCCTGCTATCCGAAGCCCAACAATACAATGTAAAAGGCAAGAGGTACATCAGCACGCCACTCAAATACTATTTCGAGGACGTGGGATTGCGTAATGCTCTACTCAATTTCCGCCAGCAAGAGGAAACGCATCTCATGGAAAACGTGTTGTACAACGAGCTGGTCGTTCGCGGATATCATGTTGATGTTGGGGTCGTGGATCTTGTTGAAAACGGCAAGCGCAAGCGTGTTGAGATCGACTTCGTCGCCAACGAGGGGAGTAGGCGTTACTACATACAGTCGGCATTTGCGCTGCCTGATGCCGAAAAGCGCGCTCAAGAAGAGCGTCCGTTGCTTGCTGTGAAGGACTTTTTCAAGAAAATCGTTGTGGTGGGAGGCAGTGCAAAGGCGAGTCGCGATGAGCGGGGCATTGTGACTATAGGATTGAAGCAGTTTCTGCTTGATCCGAATAGCTTGGAGTTGTGAGTCTTTGCTGACATTCACCTGAGGGAGGATGGATACGAGCGTCGTCTCCATCCTTGGTACTTATTATTTAATCAAGCCTGTATAAGAATCTGTGGGTGGCACCGGTGGGGGCGAAATCTTCCGTAACGGGACCATCGTATATATATCTAGCCCCCATAGAGTCTAGGTTGAACAGCAATCCAAGCTCTTGATTTTCTGAGGCTAGATGCAGCTCGGCACCATTGTCAACTTCCTGCTTCAGTTGCATAAGCTGGCTGTTTAAGGCGCAAGATCTGACATATTGCACGCTGGTATTCAATACTAAGAAAAGCGCTGTATTTGCCACCAATAGTGCGGCAAACAGCACCGCAACTGGTTTAACGATGCGGTAATTAATGATGTGGCAATTTCTTTCGTTTAGCAACTTAAACATAAACGCTAACAAAATAATACTTGAGAAATATCTGTACCCGCTATATCGCGCCCACCAGCCGTCGCTAAAAATGAATACTAGCGCCACTACGCACGCATAATACGCAACGCATCCCATGAAAAATACATTCCAGCGCTTGCGGCTAATTATTAGCATTGGGATAACGCATATGAAATTCACAATAGCAATTGCGCTATACAGTAAACCGAATCCGCTTATGCGCGAATCGTTTGCGGGCATTTGCCTTAGTTCGCTGAAACTGATGCTAAGCGGCAACTTTAGCGCCAATTCGTAGTTGTCGGTTACTTCGGGGCTAGCAAGTGGCGAAAACAGCGACACAAATTCTTTTTGCAGCGTGTTCATATTGGCGAATATTGCTGGGCTGTTGGCTGTCATAATGTCAACAGCGCCTTCGCCCATAAGCGGATAGAATGGATGCCCGGCATTTAAAAAGTTTGTTATATAGGGGCTATAGCCAACAACGCAAACCGAAACAATAAGCGTGCTAAGCATAAGTATGCCCATTAGTAAGAAACGCTTTAGGGCAAAGTTTTTGCAATCTTGCGCAATTTTATCGGCATCAATTTCGGCGCTGGTAATTTCAGCGGCACGCGTGCACGAGTCCGCACCGCCGTCAATGCAGCCCTTGCGGCTTTTCGCAGCCTGCACCGCATATACCACCAAAAATGCGACTGAAAATAAACCGGCATACGCCAAGCCAGTGAATTTGGCTTGCACGCACGATATAAACGCGAATGCAAACACCAGCAAGCTTATACGAAATGCGCTATCCGATGGCACTGATACTTCTGATATCACATCATTTTGTAAGCTGTTTTTCCTAAGTGCCACAATGTATAGGCTAAGCAACACCGCAAAAAGAGACATCATAAGAAATGCGTCGTTATAAAACGTGATAAATTGCGGTACAGTTATCGGATTTACCGCTGCAAGCAATGCAAGCAGTACGCATTGCCAACCCGGAAAGCCGCGTCCGCTAAGCATTGCGCCTAACATGCATCCCGCTGCAACCATTGATATCAGTGTGTATGACTTGCCGGTTTCTATCCACCCCGTTAAGTCATACATTGCTGCGCCGAAAAGCCACGGTCCGTGCGCATAGTGGTCTATCCATAGCTGAATCATGCTGCCATTGGGGTAAAGTTCTTGAAAGCCGCGCCAGTTGGCAACAGATTCGCGCAGCGGATTCCATCCTTGCGCTAAAAATACCACCGCTTCTTTATGATGTGTGTTTCCGTCATACGAAAAGTCAAAGAATGCACCGCAAATTAATGTGCACAGAACTAGGCTTACTAAAGCTATGCCGCAAGCGTAAAGCGTAATTTTCGCAGAGCCGCTTTTGGCTGCTAGGGCAACTATAAGCACGCCTAGTAGGAATGCGAATGGAATCATCCAGCCCATTACGGGTACGTTAAACATTAAAGCTATTGCAGGAACGATCATTGCTAGCGATACGAAGCAAGTCAGTATCGCACTACTTCTAAAGAGTATTTGGATTCTGGTGATGTCTGTGTGCATTGTGAATCCCGTTGTTTTGCGGATCGCAGTTATTGTATGCGGTAGACGTTGCAACTTGGCTTTGTCCTGTGGAATAGTCTATCTGAACGCCCGGTTGTACATTGTATAGATACACGTTGAAACAAATTGCTTCGCCATCGTCTTCCAGCGAATATGCTTCCATTTGCACGCCTCGTGCAACCAGTTCTTCATTGTGAAAATCTGGCGTTACGCGCAGCAAAATATGATTGCCGGTAGAATCTACAAAAACATTCATCTTCTGCTCAAGTTTTTGCATGGCACCTTGGTTCATATAATTTGTACCAGTTATTAAATTGCACTCGTTTGCATCTTCAGCTGTTAGACAATGTGCAATCATATGGCTGCGCTCATATAAGTGGTCAAGCCCTATTTCGGGATAGCGCGCCTGCACCCAACCGCTGGGGTGAATATGCGATATGTTACCGCGTTTGGTGGTCGGTTCAGTTTCTGGACCCACCATAGCTATTGCGGCTGTGCATCGCCCTAGTTGGTCTAGTTGTCCGTAGTTTTCCGTTCCATATGGAAGAGCTAAGTCTTCGCTTGTAAATGAAGGAATGTTGCCATTTATGTATACACCCGGCGCTTCGGTAAAAGCGGGAAGTGCTTGGATAGACTCAATGTTTTGAGTAATTGTGGCAATTTGTGTTGTGTTTTCTAGCGCGCGATTCGTTATTGCATTAGGGTGCGCTTCTGCAGGAGCATTAGCCGAACTGGAGTTATCGGTGGAACTGGAGCTATCAGCCGAACTGCTGGTTGTGCTTGTTGCGACTGGTGGTGTAGCTTTTTGCGGCGTGGGCAAGCAACCCGGCAAACACCCAAACGCAAGCGTCAGCGCAAGCAGTAATGCAGCAAGAAAACGAACTTCGCAGCGCTTCGACGGCATGCAGAATACCTCCGATACAGGCAGTATGCTTTTTAATTAAAGAGGTATTCTATCGTTTGTCGTAATATGAAGCATCTAGAATTTGTTTGTAGTTCTATGTTTGGTAATGTTTTAAAGCGTTTGGGTTTTGCGTATAGCCGAATTCAGAGGAGAAGGTCATGTTCACAATAGGATGTCATTTGTCTAGCGCGAAAGGGTATAGTCAAATGGCAAAAGATGCTTTATCTATTGAGGCTAATACTTTTCAGTTTTTTACGCGCAACCCTCGTGGTGGCAAGGCAAAACCCATAGATCCTGCAGATGTTGCGTCGTTTAACGCGCTTGCACAAGAGGCAGGCATAACTTGTTTTCTGGCTCATGCGCCCTACACCTTGAATCCCGCATCAAAAAAGCCCGAAACTCGCGAATTTGCGCTTGAAGTGTTAGCTGACGATTTGCAGCGTATGGAAGCTACCCCATATCAAATGTATAACATGCACCCGGGATGCCACGTGGGGCAAGGTGTCGATGTGGGGATTCAACTTATTGCCGATGCGCTGAATAAGGTTTTGCGCCCAGAGCAAACTACGTTGTTATTGCTAGAAACTATGGCAGGAAAAGGCAGTGAAGTTGGTGCTACTTTTACTGAATTGGCGCAAATAATTGCTCAGGTGGAATTAAGTGATCGTGTGGGAGTTTGCTTGGATACGTGTCATGTTTGGGATGGTGGTTATAACATTGCACACTTAGATGATGTGCTAGAGGAATTCGACAGAATTGTAGGTTTGGACCGCCTGCACGCCATACATTTAAACGATTCAAAAAACATTTGCGGAGCGCACAAAGACCGTCACGCTAAAATTGGCGAAGGAGAGATAGGCTTTGAAGTTCTTACGGCAGTTATAAACCATGAAGCGCTGCGCAGTCTGCCGTTTTTTCTAGAAACGCCGCAAGATAATTTGTCGGGCTGGGCGGCGGAGATAGCGGCGCTGAAAGCTGCGCGGCTATAAACAAAAGCGGACGGAGCGTTAATGTCATTTCTTTTAGGTTGCGAGAAAGCTACGGTTGATTTTCCGACAAAGCGCGTTTTCGAGAACGTGTCTGTTGGGGTAAATACAGGCGATCGTATCGGCATAGTTGGGCGCAATGGCGATGGAAAATCTACACTTTTGGGACTATTGGCGGGCAATGTGCAGCCCGACAGTGGTAGGGAGGTGCGAACGCATGGCATAAGTGTGGGCGTGCTTGGTCAAAGCGATTCGCTAGCGGCTGATGCAACTGTAGAACAGGTGGTTTTGGGAGATATTCCTGAATATGTGTGGGCTGCCAGTAGCCGCATACGTGGAGTACTTTCAGGGCTTCTATCCGACATAGATCCGCAGCAGCATATTAAAGAGCTATCTGGTGGTCAGCGTCGCCGTGCAGATTTAGCGCGCTTGCTGGTAGGCGAGTGGGATGTGTTAATGCTAGACGAGCCTACAAACCATTTAGATATGCGCGCTATTACGTGGTTGGCTGGGCATCTGCGCACTCGCTGGCGCAGCGGTCAAGGGGCGCTTTTGGTGGTCACGCACGACCGCTGGTTTTTAGATGAAGTGGCTACGCAAATGTGGGAAGTGCATGATGGCACTATAGAGCCGTTTGAGGGCGGTTTTTCTGCGTACATAATGCAGCGAGTTGAACGTGAAAGAATAGCTGCGCAAGCAGAAGCAAAACGACAGAATATGTTGCGTCGTGAATTGGCATGGCTATCGCGCGGTGCGCGCGCTCGTGCAACTAAGCCAAAATTTCATGTGGCTGCTGCACGTGCCTTAATTGCCGATGTGCCGCCTTTGCGCAATCAGCTAGAACTGAAGCGCATGGCAATGGCGCGCCTTGGAAAGCAAGTGGTAGATTTAGAGGATGTAACTGTTCAATTTTGCGAAGGTGAAGACAACGCGGCGCGGTGTGTGCTTGACGATATAACGTGGATGATAGGTCCGGGCGATCGCTACGGAATTGTGGGAGAAAATGGTGCGGGCAAAACAACATTACTGCAAGTGATTCAGGGCGAATTGCAGCCCAGCAGCGGTCGTATAAAAATAGGGCAGACCGTGCGCTTTGCCGTGCTTTCGCAGCATTTAGATGAGCTTGCATCTCTTGGTAGTGATAGAGTGCGTGAAGTTATAAGTAGATATTCCCGCCGCATTATGTTAGATGGCAAAGAGCAATCGCCAGCTCAGCTATTAGAGCGCCTAGAGTTTTCCAAAGCCGATTTGAATGAACCGGTATGCGACTTGTCGGGCGGTCAAAAGCGCAGGCTGGCTTTGATGCTTATTTTGCTAGATCAGCCAAACGTGCTTATATTGGACGAACCCGGCAACGACCTAGATACCGACATGTTGGCTGCGGTAGAAAGTCTGCTGGATGGATGGCCGGGCACTTTGCTGCTTGTAACGCACGACAGGTATTTAATGGAGCGCGTAACCGATCATCAGTTTGCGCTGATAGATGGCAAGTTGCGTCATCTTCCCGGTGGTATTGATGAATATCTGCAAATTACGGAAAACCTTTCAGAGAGTTCCGGGGGTTTCGGTGCTCCTTTCGGGAATGCTCAGTCGCTCAAACAGTCCTCGGCGCAAAGCGCCTGCGGAACTCGCTTTGTGAGCGCACCCGAAACGAGCGCCGAAGTTGATACTGTCGCTGATAAGAAACTATCGGGTGGTCAGCAGCGCAAACTGCGTAAGCTTATGGCTTCCAACGAGGGAAAAATAGATACACTTCGCAAGAAAATAACTTCCAAGCAAGAGGAACTGGCGCAAGCCGACCCAACCGATTATCAACTGCTAAGTGCAATTCAGGAAGAAATAGCAGACTTTGAAAAATCAATTGAGCAGCTAGAACTGGAATGGTTCGATGCTGCCGAGAGGCTAGGGCAATGACGCAAGCGTATCGCACAATACAAGGTTTTGCCGAGGCGGAAATTGTAGAGAAAAAATCACGCTTCATAGCGCAGCTAGCACCAGTTTCAACTGAAGATGAAGCGTTGGCATTTCTTGAAAGCGTTCGTACTAAGCATGCGCAAGCCAGACATAACGTATATGCCTATATTGTGCGGGGCGCGGGTGGTGCATCTGAGCGTGTGCGATATTCAGACGATGGAGAACCTAGCGGTACATCTGGTATGCCTACTTTGAATGTTTTGCGTCATGCAGAGCTTACAGACATTATTTGTGTAACAACGCGTTATTTTGGCGGCACGCTGCTTGGCACAGGTGGTCTTGTGCGTGCGTATTCGGGGGCAGTACAAGCGGCAATTGATATGGCGCAAGTTGTTACCATATCGCAATGTATCGATGTGTCTTTGTGCGTTCCGTACTCACAATACGAGCAAGTGCTGCGTACGGTGCAGCCCACAGGGGCGAAACTTCAAGAAAGTAATTTTGCTCAGGATGTGTCTTTGAAATTCAGAGCGCTTGCCGGCAACCAGCAAGCGCTTATAGATAAACTTATAGAAATTACGAAGGGTCAGTCCGAAATATCGGAATCTGACCCTTTTGAAGCGGCGTTTTAGCGCTTGTTGAAAGGCTCTATGGTAGCGGGCATTCCGTCCTTGCCATAGATTATTGCCGGTTCGCCTTCTACTAATGGGCGGAAGTATTCAAGCGCATCTTCAGTTATGCCTTGATAGTCGGGCAGTATCCAATCGGTCGGGAATGCTTTTACATAATTCGCGAACTCGCTTGCAGGTCCTGCGAAAAATTCTGCATTGTAAGACTCAATCATTTGGCAGCTGCCGCCCGAACATTCCATCTTGCGTGCACTACCGCGCTTTACACCTACAACTTGCGCAGTAAACTCTGGGTTTGCGGAACGCATATGTGCGCTCATGCCAAGTTCGTAAGCCTCGGTCACATCTATTTTCGATTGTGCGAAATTTGAAGACCGTGCTGCGCGCGAAAGGTCTTGCACTACGCCGCGCGGAGCAATGCCAGCATCGATTATCATTTGCTTTAGTGTTTGTGCAGCACCGCCCAACACAGCATGCGCGAAACCATCATTTGCAGTATCGCCTGCAGAGATGTAGGTGCCATCGGCATAATGTGCGCCTTCACTGACCACTATATAGCACGAGCCGCCTTCATCCATCTTCTTTTGCACCTGCGCTAAGAACTTTTCGCGGTCGAAGTCTACTTCGGGTAGCACCAACAAATCTACATCGCCAGTTAAACAGCAGCTTGCAGCTAACCAGCCAGCATCGCGACCCATGGTTTCAAGCACAAATACCTCGGGGCGCGTGTAGGCATCATAATCTAAGCGTGTGGCATGCGTTACTAGGCAAGCCAGCTTAGCGGCACTTGGAAAGCCGGGGCAGTGGTCTACAGGCACTAGGTCGTTATCGACAGTTTTCGGAATACCAACGAAGCGCTTCTTGCTGTTGTGCGCGGCGGCATATTCCGAAAGTGCATCTACTGTGTCCATAGAATCGTTGCCGCCGATATAAAACATTACGTCTATATCGTTTTTATCCATTATGGTTAACAGGCGCTCGAAATCGGCTGGATTGTCGCGCTTTAACTTATAGCGGCAAGTACCAAGCGCGCTTGATGGAGTTTGGCGCAGTAATTCAATTTCTGCTCCTGAAAGATTGGTCAGATCGTAAAGTTTCTCTTCAAGCACGCCCTCTATGCCGTGAATGCCACCATATACGTGGTCATATATTGGGTTTAGCTGATTTGCGCGCACAACGCCTGCCAGTGAAGCATTTATAACAGCAGTTGGTCCTCCAGATTGCGCCACCAAACAATTGCCCATTTCGAACTCCTTTTCTGTTTAGAAAGTTATGGTGAAAGCGTATCACACATCGTTAGGCATCGCTTACGTTTGATCGGTTATATGAATGTTAAGATTGAACGCATCCGTTGTTGGTTTGCTTATTGGTGGTTGTTTATATATAAAACACAAAAATTACATATTTCTAAAAAATTTTTCTTGACCAAGGGCGTACTTTTAAGTATTTTAGTGCGTTGCTGCAATTTTCAGTTCCAAAGGAATTTTGAAGGGGGATCAGCTTCGTGGCAAAGCTAAAAAAATCACCTACTACCAGCAATTACAGAGATCGACGCAGTTTCGCAAAGATCCAAGATGTAATGGATCTTCCGAATCTTATCGGTATCCAAACAGAAAGCTTTAAGCATTTCCAAACAGAAGGAATTACGCAAGCTTTCAACGATATTGCTCCAATTGAGAACAGCACTAAAGATATGGCGCTCGAATTCGGCGAACACGAATTCGAAGAGCCGAAGTATACGGTTGATGAATGCAAGGAGAAAGATGTCAGCTACCAAGCTGCTCTTCGCGCAAATGTGCGTTTCATTAATCGTGAAACAGGTGTTATTGAAGAACAAAAGGTGTTCATGGGCGATTTTCCGCTTATGACTCCGCGTGGTACGTTCATCATAAACGGCACCGAGCGTGTAGTGGTAAGTCAGCTAGTGCGCAGCCCGGGTGTTTATTTTGGAAGCGAGCGCGATAAGACTTCTGACAAAACTATATATAACGCTAAGGTTATTCCTAGCCGCGGTGCTTGGCTAGAATTTGAAACCGATAAGCGCGATGTGCTGTCGGTTCGTATTGACCGTAAGCGTAAGCAGCCTGCCACGCTGTTGGTGCGCGCACTTGGACTAGCCGAGACGAACGAAGAGATAATCGATCTTCTTGGCGATTCTGAAATGCTGCGCCGCACCCTAGAGCGTGACCCAGCTACTACCCGCGAAGAAAGCCTAATTGAGCTTTACAAGCGCTTCCGTCCGGGTGAGCCGCCTACAATTGATTCAGCTCGCACGCTGTTAGATGGCTTGTTCTTTAATCCGCAGCGTTACGATTTGGCGAAGGTAGGTCGCTACAAGATAGATAAAAAGCTGGGCGAAAATCCTGAATCGGCTGAGTCTTCCACGCTTACGCGCGAAGATATTGTGCGCACAATGCGCTACATAATTGCACTTCATGCAGGCGAAGAAGGTTATCAGGTTGACGATATTGACCATTTTGGTAATCGCCGTATCCGCACTGTGGGCGAACTGATTCAAAATCAGTTCCGTATTGGTCTTTCACGCATGGAGCGCGTGGTACGCGAGCGCATGAGCATGCAAGAGCCTGAAGAAATCACTCCGCAAAGCCTTGTGAATATTCGTCCAATTGTGGCAGCTATCAAGGAGTTCTTCGGATCTTCGCAGCTGTCTCAGTTCATGGATCAAACAAACCCTGCTGCCGGCATTACGCATAAGCGCCGCCTGTCGGCTTTGGGTCCGGGCGGTTTGTCGCGCGAACGCGCAGGCTTTGAAGTGCGTGACGTGCATACTTCTCACTATGGTCGCATGTGCCCAATTGAGACACCTGAAGGTCCAAACATTGGTCTGATTGGTTCGCTGGCGGCATATGCGCGCGTTAATCCGTTTGGTTTTATTGAAAGTCCGTATCGCCGTGTGGTCGATGGCAAAGTAACAGATGATGTAGATTACCTTACGGCTGACGAGGAAGAAAACTATGTTATCGCGCAGGCTAACGATCCATTCGATCCTGAAACGCGCGAGTTCGGCACATACGATAAAGACGGTAATTGGCATCCCAGTGCTCGTATTCTCTGCCGTACAAAGAATGCTGCTGGTGAATTTGGCGAACCTGATGAAGTTCCGCCTACGCAAGTTGATTATATGGACGTTTCTCCGCGCCAGATGACTAGTGTGGCTACGTCTCTTATTCCATTTCTCGAACACGACGATGCTAACCGTGCGTTGATGGGTTCAAACATGCAGCGTCAGGCTGTGCCGCTGCTGCGCACCGAAGCACCGCTTGTTGGTACTGGCATTGAGCATCGCATCGCGGTTGACTCTGGCGAGATATTAGTCGCGCAGAATTCCGGCGTGGTTGACTATGTAGATGGTCAGACCATCATCATAGAGACAGACGATGGGGAATACGACGAATATCTAATTCCTAAATTCCAGCGCTCTAACCAGTCTGGCTGCATTAACCATAAGCCCATTGTTCGCCCCGGCGACAGAGTGGAAGTGGGAGATGTTTTAGCTGATGGTCCAAGCTGCGATCATGGCGAGTTGGCGCTGGGCGCAAATCTGATGGTTGCCTACATGCCGTGGGAAGGTTACAACTACGAGGACGCTATTATCGTATCCGAGCGCGTGGTTTCCGAAGACCTGCTTACCAGCATTCAGATAGCCGAATACGAGGTTGATGCCCGCGAAACAAAGCTGGGCGACGAGGAAATAACGCGCGAAATACCGAATATCTCTGACGATATGATTACCGACCTTGATGCCGACGGAATAATTCGCGTAGGTGCCGAGGTTGGTCCGGGCGATGTCTTGGTCGGCAAAGTTACTCCGAAGGGTGAAACCGAGCTTACCGCTGAAGAGCGCCTGCTGCGTGCTATATTTGGTGAAAAGGCACGCGAAGTGCGCGATACCTCTTTGAAGGTGCCGCATGGTGCGGGTGGTCGCGTTATTGGCATTTTGCGTTTCAGCCGCGAAGCTGGCGACGATTTGCCGCCGCAAGTTAAAGATCTGGTGCGTGTCTATGTTGCTCAAAAGCGTAAGGTGCAACAGGGCGACAAGCTTTCCGGTCGTCACGGTAACAAGGGTGTTATCAGTCGCGTGCTTCCTGTGGAAGACATGCCTTACTTGGCTGATGGTACGCCTATCGACGTAATCCTGAATCCGCTGGGCGTTCCTAGCCGTATGAATGTGGGTCAGCTGCTTGAGAATCACTTGGGTTGGGCTGCGAAGTGGGGTTGGTCTGACGACGCTGAAACCGACGACGTGGTGGAAGGCCCCATGTTTGTTGCTACGCCTGTGTTTGACGGTGCCACTGAAGACGAAATTTCAGATGCCATTGTGAAGGCTAATCGCAACCTTATAAATATGAACCATAAGAAGTATGGCGAAATGGCGCGCGACGAAATGGTGCCGCAACTTACTCCTACCGGTAAGACTTGGCTATACGATGGTCGTACAGGCGAGAAATTCCGCGAACCTATTACTGTGGGTGCTACATACATTCTTAAACTTGGTCATATGGTTGACGATAAGATTCATGCACGCTCTACTGGTCCTTACAGTCTTATCACCCAGCAGCCGCTAGGCGGCAAGGCGCAGTTTGGCGGTCAGCGCTTCGGCGAAATGGAAGTGTGGGCGCTCTACGCTTACGGCGCAAGCAATGTGTTGCAAGAGATTCTAACTGTGAAATCTGACGACACGGCAGGTCGTGTAAAGAGCTACGAGGCCATTGTGAAAGGCGAAAATATTCCGGCTCCTGAAGTGCCTGAGTCGTTCAAGGTTTTGGTAAAGGAAATGAAGAGCCTTTGCTTGAATGTTGAACTTGAAGGTGCGCTCGGCGCAAGCGATGTAAACATTGACGGTGACGAGGGCGACGAAGACCGTGCTATTTATGAGGCTTTGGCATCGGGTGCCCGCGAAACCGAGAAGCAAGAGAGCAACGCTATAGACGATATAGCTGCTGAACTTGGTGAACTTATGAGTGATATCGACCGCGACAACACAGCCGATTTATTGATTGATGATGGAGATACGCTGATAGGCGCCGATTTAGGCACCAGCGCACCTGTGAACAATAATTCCGCAGAAGCATTGGACAACCTTGCTAATGAGTTGATCGGTTCCAATGAAGAGAAAGGAGCCGAATAATGGCGAACACCGAATACGATGTGCGCAATTTCGATGCGCTTCGCATATCCCTTGCAAGTGCTGAAGATGTACGTAGCTGGTCGCGTGGTGAAGTTAAAAAGCCAGAGACTATTAACTATCGTACTTTGAAGCCTGAAAAAGATGGTCTTTACTGCGAAAAGATATTTGGTCCCACGAAAGACTGGGAATGCGCGTGCGGTAAATATAAGCGCGTTCGTTTCCGCGGCATTGTTTGCGAACGCTGCGGTGTTGAAGTTACGCGTTCAAAGGTTCGCCGCGAACGCATGGGTCATATAGAACTGGCAGCGCCGGTAAGTCATATCTGGTATTTCAAAGGGTCCCCTTCGCGTCTAGGTTATCTTCTAGACATTCCGCCGAAGGAATTGGAGAAGGTCCTTTATTTCGCTAGCTCAATTATTACTAGTGTAGATAAGGAAGCGCGCGAAGAAGATGCAGATGAGCTGCGTGATGAACTTGCGGCTGACTTAGAGGAAATTGACGCTGAGCGCGACAGGTTGATAGAGGCTACACGTAAGCTTTCTACCGACTATGTACCCGAGGATGACGATTTTATCGATTATGCCGACGATGACGATCGTTTAACCCCCGAAGAGGTTAATCAAGAAATTGCCGACATTTACGAAGAATTTAACGAGCGCAAGGCGCTGCGTGCCGATGCGCTAGATGAATTTATGCGTATAGAGCCAAAGCAGCTTGTGCCAGATGAGGCTCTTTATCGCGAAATGCGCGCGAACTATAGCGATTACTTTACTGGCGGCATGGGCGCTGAGGCTGTCCGCGATTTGCTAGATCAGATAGATTTGGAAGCCACGGCAGAAGAGTTGCGCGAAGTTATAAGCACCGGTAAGGGTCAAAAGCGCGTTAAGGCTACAAAACGCTTGAAGGTGGTAGATGCGTTCCTGAAGAGCGACAATAGCCCCACCGATATGATTTTGGATGTAGTGCCGGTTATACCGCCCGATCTGCGTCCAATGGTGCAGTTGGATGGTGGTCGTTTCGCTACTTCAGACCTAAACGATTTATATCGTCGTGTAATTAACCGCAACAATCGTTTGAAGCGTCTGCTCGATTTGGGTGCACCTGAAATTATCGTTAACAACGAAAAGCGCATGCTGCAGGAAGCGGTTGACAGTTTGTTTGATAACGGTCGTCGTGGTCGCCCGGTTACAGGTCCCGGTAATCGTCCGTTGAAGTCGATTAGCGATATGCTGAAGGGCAAGCAAGGTCGTTTCCGCCAGAACTTGTTGGGTAAGCGCGTTGACTATTCAGGTCGTTCGGTTATTGTTGTTGGTCCGCAGCTGAAACTGCATCAATGTGGTCTGCCTAGTCAGATGGCATTAGAGCTGTTCAAGCCTTTTGTTATAAAGCGTTTGGTTGAGCTTGAATATGCGAACAATATTAAAGATGCGAAGCGCAAGGTAGATCGCGGAGCAAGCCGCGTATGGGACGTGCTTGAGGAAGTTATCGCAGATCATCCGGTACTTTTGAACCGCGCACCAACCCTGCACCGCTTGGGCATTCAGGCTTTCGAGCCAGTGCTTGTTGAAGGTAAAGCAATTCGTCTGCACCCGCTTGTTTGTACTGCTTTTAATGCCGACTTCGACGGCGACCAAATGGCTGTACATGTGCCGCTTGGTGCCGAGGCGCAGGCTGAGGCTCGCGTTCTTATGCTGTCTTCAAACAACATAAAGTCTCCGGCACACGGTCGCCCGCTTACTGTACCTACGCAGGACATGATTATCGGTTTGTATTACCTGACAGCTGCACGTGATGGCTTTGAGGGCGAAGGGCGCGTATTTACCGACATAGATGATGCAATGCGTGCATACGATGCGCGTGCCGACCTAGATTTGCAGGCTAAGATTAAAGTGCGTCTTCGTGTACCTTGCCAAGTTGCTACTAGCTATGGCGTTTATGAGGAACACAAGGCAGGCGATCGTATAGAAACCACAGTTGGACGCATTATTTTCAATGATGTTCTGCCGCCAGATTATGCTTTCTTAAACTACGAAATGAACAAGAAGGAAATTAGCCGTCTGGTAGAGGATGTTTGCAACACCTATGAACTTTCTGAGTTGCCTCCAATTTTGGATGGTTTGAAAGATGCTGGTTTCCACTACGCCACACGTGCTGGTGTTACCGTATCGGTGTACGACGCTACTATCCCGCCTAACAAAGGTGAAATACTTGCGAAGGCTGATGCTAAGGTAGCTGCCATAGATGAAGACTACGAACTAGGTCTTGTTAGCGACGAGGAACGTCATAAGCAGGTTGTGGACATTTGGAATGAAGCCAACGAAGAAGTTGGCGATGCCATGGCTGAAAACTTTGACAAGTTTAATCCTATTTACATGATGGCTTTCTCGGGTGCCCGCGGTAATATCAAGCAGATTCGTCAGTTGGCTGGTATGCGTGGTCTTATGTCTGACCCGAAAGGCGAAATTATTGACCGTCCTATTAAGGCAAACTTCCGCGAAGGCTTGTCGGTGTTGGAGTACTTTATTTCTACGCATGGCGCTCGTAAGGGTTTGGCTGACACGGCGCTTCGTACTGCCGACTCTGGTTATCTGACTCGCCGTCTGGTTGACGTTGCGCAAGATGTTATTGTTCGCGAAATAGACTGCCATACTCATGAGGGCGTACCTTATGCGCTAGAGACTGAAAAGGGCGAACTTGACGAGAACCTGATTGGGCGTTGTATATTAGAACCTGTTACTGGCAAAAATGGCGAAGTTTTGATGGATGCTGGCGACTATATAACTTCCATGCAGCAGCTTCGCAATATGCAAAGCGCTGGTATCACAGAAGTTATAATTCGCACAATAATGACTTGCCATGCTGAACATGGCGTTTGCCAGAAATGCTATGGTTGGGATTTGGCAACTGGTCGTCCAGTTAACATAGGTACTGCTGTCGGCATTATTGCTGCGCAGTCTATTGGTGAGCCCGGTACGCAGCTAACGATGCGCACGTTCCACACCGGCGGCGTTGCTGGTGAAGACATCACCCATGGTCTTCCCCGTGTTCAAGAGCTTTTCGAAGCGCGTAAGCCTAAGGGTCAGGCTGTGCTTGCGGAAATATCCGGCACTTTGCAAATAGGTGGCGATAAGTCATCTAAGGTGCTTACCATCCATGACCAAGAGGGTAATCTGCGCGAATACGTAGTATCAGCGCGCGTTACTATGATGCCCGGTGTGGTAGATGGTTGTGAAGTTCATATAGGGCAGCAGCTTACAAAGGGTTCTATTAATCCGCACGACTTGCTGCGTTTGACCGACCCGAATACCACGCTTCGCTATATTGTCGGACAGGTTCAAGGTGTTTATGTAAGCCAAGGCGTTGATATTAACGACAAGCATATCGAAGTTATTGCGCGCCAGATGCTTCGCAAGGTAGCGGTATTAGATGCGGGCGATTCTAACCTATTGCCGGGCGGACAAGTTAATCGTTTTGAATTTGAGAAAGTCGCAAACGATCTTATTGCGGAAGGCAAAGAGCCGCCTATAGGTCAGCCGCTTCTGCTCGGTATTACAAAGGCATCACTGGCAACTGATTCGTGGTTGTCAGCTGCATCGTTCCAAGAAACTACCAAGGTTCTAACCGACGCTGCCATAGAGGGCAAGACCGATCATTTGGCTGGCTTAAAAGAGAATGTAATTATTGGCAAACCCATACCTGCTGGTACCGGACTTACGCGTTATCGCAATGTGGGAATTACATATAAGGGGCAACCTGTTGAATCAGCAGATGGCGATGTTTTGCCAGAATATGCTCCAGAGGCGCTTCGTGAAATAGAAGACTTACTGCCGCATCCTCAAGATTGGTCTTTAGATGGCGATGGTTTCTTTAACACTACAGGCAGCTACGGTAGCTATCTGAATGCTTTAAGCATGGGTAGTCGCAGACATAATCTGACCGACGAGCAGGCGCGTCTTTATATATTTGACGATTTGGGAGTGTCTCAGCGCTGGGCTAATAAGTTTAGCGAGGCTGGTATAGAAACAGTTGCCGATCTTTTGGGTCATACTGAAGATGATCTTCTGCGCATAGAGGGAATAGGCGTTAAGGCTATTGAGGAATTGAAAGAGGGTCTAGAAGAGCGCGGGCTTATGCACGTGATAGAAGATGACCTGTCTGCCACAAGCGATGATATGTCGCAGCTGCTAGACATGGTGTTTAGCCCTGACGATACTATTCTGATAGGCGGAGATGAGCCGCCGCGTTTCAACAATGAAGGCGAAGAAATGCTAGGCGAGGCTTTGCCGCCGCGCAGTTATCAGCGAAACCTTGAAGAGCTTGATGCGCTGCTCGGGGCTGTTGAAGGGCTTGGATTTGGCATAACCGATGTCGAAGCTGAAGCTAACAATACTGATGCCGATAATGAAGGCGATAATGAATAGTAGCAAGATATATATTGCCGAAGGCGAGGTGCCGCCCTTATCTCAGATAGGGGCGGCACTTGATTGTCTGGCTGCCACCATAGAGTCGCGTAAAAGCGAAGGCCGGGAAAGCAGCTATACACGAATACTGCTTCAAGGGAAATTGGACGATTTATGCAAGAAAGTATCTGAGGAAGCGGCAGAAGCGGGGCTTGCTGCCAAGGAAGCTGAGATGCTTAATGTGTATTCTAATGATGAGGCTATAATTGACTTTGCTGTGGATCATTTGCGTTATGAGACAGCTGATATTGTGTATCATCTAATGGTTTTGCTTTCGCGCTTCAATATATCTATGGATGAATTTGCAGCGGAATTGAACGAGCGCATGACCGACGAAGAGCGACCTAGTGGGGCAGCTCGTCTTGTTGAGGGTCATATTAAGCGAGGGAAATAGTATGGCAAGGTTATTTGGAACCGACGGTGTACGAGGCGTTGCTAACGTCGAACTTACTAATAAGATCGCCTATTATTTAGGTCAGGCGGCTGTTAAGTTTTTAGGAAAGACAATAGTTGTCGGCAAGGATACGCGCCTTTCTGGTGATATGCTTGAAGCGGCTATGGTAGCAGGCATAACAAGCGCTGGGGGTAGTGCATTGCTAGCCGGCGTTATTCCTACACCGGGCGTGGCACTTCTAGTGCGAGAGCTTAATGCTGCAGGTGGTGCTGTTATTTCTGCATCTCATAATCCTCCGGAGTATAACGGCATTAAACTTTTCGACGCAAAAGGCTTTAAGTTGCCCGATGCATTGGAAGACGAAATAGAGCAGTTCATCACTTCTGGTGGTCTTGAAGGCGAAATTACAGTTGCGTGCGCTGAAGGAAGCCCTGATGCGGCTATGCCGTCAGGATCTGAGTTAGGCGTGGCTATAGAAGTTGAAAATGCATGCGATATTTATATCGATCATGCAGTGCGCTCTATTGAAAAGCAGGGGATTAATTTTGAAGGCATGACTATTGCTCTTGATACGGGTCATGGTGCCTCTTCTCTTACGAGCCCTGTTGCGCTTGAGCGTCTTGGTGCCGATGTAATAGTCATTAACGATGATTACGATGGTACCGATATAAATGTTGAATGCGGATCTACGCATTTAGAGCCGATCAAGCAGCTTGTACGCAACACAGGTGCTGACATTGGCATTGCACATGATGGAGATGCCGACCGAGTTATGATGGTTACGCCTAAAGGTATCGAAATAGATGGCGATATTGTAGAAGCGGTTATAGCGCTAGATATGAAGCGTCGAGGCGCTCTTGCCAAAAATACAGTGGTTAGTACAGTTATGTGTAATCTTGGCTTCGTTCATGCAATGCGCGACGCAGGTATAGATGTCATTCAAACAAAAGTTGGCGATAGGTATGTGCTAGAAGAGATGCGCACTAATGGGTACTCTATTGGTGGCGAACAGTCGGGGCATATGATATTGCTTGAGCACAACTCCACTGGCGATGGGCTTATGACAGCAGTACAATTCCTTGCAGCTGTAAAACGCATTGGTGGTACTTTTGAAGAAGCTGTCAGCGTTATGAAAAAATTTCCTCAGGAACTAATCAACGTTAATGTTGCTGATAAACATGCTGTTAGCGCAGATGAAAGTGTTGCTGCGGCTGTGAAAATTGCTGAGGATGAACTTGGTGACAATGGGCGAGTGCTGCTGCGTCCTAGCGGTACTGAACCTGTTGTGCGTGTCATGGTAGAGGCCGCAGACGAGTCGGTTGCAAAGCGCATAGCTGAACAAGTTGCTCAGGCGGTTCGTGCGGTTTAATGTTGATGTATAAATAATCGAAGGAGGGTTACGCTCGGAAGCTACGCAGCCTTCACTTCACCCTCCTTCGATTATTAATGTGGAAAGCTAGTGTTCTATTTGCCGAATAATCTGCTAAAGAAGCCTGTCTTTTCAGCTGGAATAACAATCTGATTGTCTTCCTGTGGTTTCTCGAAGAAAGTTTCCGGCGAATTATAAAGCACTTTATCTTTGTCGTGTGCCGCCTTTGCATGGCGCGCTACAGCTTTCGCAACAGGCTCGGGGCGCGGAGTATTATCAACTAGCTTTTGAAGCAACTCTGCATCTATAGGCATAGTGGTTGCAGCTTGTGTAGAGTTCGCCTGTTTATTGGGCGATTTCATTCCGTAGCCAAACGCTTGCTCTTGCTTCTGTTCCTGCTCCTGCTCTTTGGGCGAAACGGGGATAGTTTTCGTTTGGGCAGAGGAGACGGGCGCATCTTGTAGGTTAGGCACTATTGGTGCTGTTGTTTCTATTGCTGGCAAATCTTCCGGCTTTAATTTCTTTTTCTTTTTCGATTGGTGTTGCCGTGCAGTCATGCATGGGCTATCTGCAATACTGGATGCTCTAGCAAACGCATCTAACTCGGCTGCAGCCAAATTCATCTTTTGTGCTTCTCCTATAAGGAATGCTTGCGCATCGAATAAAACCGGCATTCCAGTTTGCGGGTCTTCGGGTGCAAAGAAGCGCAAAGGAGTATATTCTTTGTTGGGTAGCAGGTCGCGTAATTTTGCAGTATCAGCCATGCATGTGCCAATATAACCTATAACTTCTTGGCGCAGACGCTCGTTAGTAATGGGCCAAGCTATCTCAACTCGTTTGTCCATATTGCGCGTCATAAGATCGGCACTAGACATATAAATGCGCGCATCTGCATCTAGCGGTCCGAAGCAATAAATGCGGCTGTGCTCTAAAAGACGACCAACTATGCTTACTACGCAAACATTTCCAGTGTAGTCGGCAAGTCCGGGTACGATGCATGATATGCCTCTAACCAGCAGAGTGCATTTCACGCCTGCCTGTGAAGCTTCAACTATTTTTTCAATTACTTCCAAATCGGTTATTGAATTGGTCTTGAAAAATAGCCCACTTGGCAATCCTTGTTTGTGGCGTTCTATCTGCTCGTCTATGCCGTCTAAAATATGCTGTTTTATCATTAGGGGCGCTACCCATAAGGTTTTATACTCGTCGCTTAAGCACTCTAGGGCTAAGTTGCGGAAGAACATTGTAGCGTCTTCGCCGATTTGAGGATCGGCTGTCATGAAAGAGAAGTCAGTGTAGAGCGCAGCGGTTTTCTCGTTGTAATTGCCGGTGCCAAGTTGCGTAATATGCTGTAATCCATCTGGAGTTTGACGAGTTATGCAGCATATTTTTGAATGCACTTTTAATTCACGGAAGCCGTATAACACTTTACATCCAGCTTGTTCAAAGCGCTGCGACCACTCTATATTGTTCGATTCGTCGAAACGTGCGCGCAGTTCGAATACGGCGGTTACTTCTTTACCTGCTTCAGCCGCGGCTATAAGCGCTTCTGCCATTCGCGACTGTTTTGCCAGTCTGTATAGCGTTATCTTTATGGAAACAACTGCAGGATCAACTGCCGCTTCGCGCAACAACATATCTAGCGAATCCATACTTTCATATGGATACGAAACCAATATATCGCGCTCGACAATTTGGTTGATTACAGAGCGTTTGCGGTCTAAGCAAGCAGGCCATGCAGGCGTAAACGGCTCATATGTAAGTTGGCTGAGTTTCTGGCTATCAATGTATTTGCGCAAATCATAAACATAACTCATGTCTAGCGGCACAGCCGACACAAACGTTTGATAGCTTTTTAGTTGCAAGCGCTCTAGTAATTCGCGCTTCACCGTTGTAGACAATTCGCGGTGGCTTTCCAGACGCACAGGAGCCAACCTAGCGCGCCTCTTTAGGATGCGCTTCATCTGCTCGCGATAATCTTCACCCTGCTCTTCACTGCCTTCGGCAGCATCTAAATCGGCATTGCGCGTAACGCAGATGACGTTTGTGTGCTTCACCTTGTACATGTTGAAAATTGCGGCAGCATTCATTTCTATAATCGACTCTAGCAACATGAACTGACATCCCGCACCCGGCAATTTCACGATGCGTTCGCATTGACGCGGTAGTGGAATTATGCCAAGTGTAACGCCTTCTGCGCCACCCTTTTCTGTCTTGCTTTTCTTCTTACTTCCGTGTTCGTCAAGCCGTACCACTACATACAATGCGCCATTTTCCAAATGCGGAAATGGATGGTGAGCATTTATTATCTGTGGAGACAAAAACGGCATAATGTTATTTTGAAAATGCTCATCCAGAAAAGCGCGTTGCTCTTCGTCAATTTCGTGGTTTTCAACATTCAGTATGCCTTCTTGGAGCAACAATTGCTGAAGTTTATTGAAGCAATCTTCGTAGTAGGGGTATAACTCGTGGCATCTTTTATATATGGCGCTTAATTGTTCTGCCGGTGTCATTCCTGACTTTTGATCAATTATTGTCTTTTTCAAAAGTGAAAGGTCGGTAAGACTGCCAACGCGCACCATGAAAAACTCTTGCAGATTGCTCCAAAAAATACTTATGAAGCTAAGTCTTTCTAGCAGCGGTACGGTATCGTCAATCCCTTGGTCTAGAACTCTTTTGTTAAATTCTAGCCATGAAAGCTCACGGTTTTGCAGATAGGGCGCTGTTACATATAGTGACTTGCCATCTTCACTCATTTTGAAGCCTCCATTTAGATTTTTGTGTATATCTACAAGTATAACGTCATGCCGTCAGAAATCGGCAAATTGAGCATCAGAAAAAGGTGTATACATAAATAAGTAGACACTCCTGCCCGAATTGTGCGGAACCTGAATGCTAATATGTTTAGCGCAAAATGGAAGGAGTACTCATGCTTGATACAGTAGATTTCAACATGCCGCAGCCTGATAAGCAGCAATATAAGGATGCTCATGATGAATTAATGGATAAACTTGTGGTTTTGCAACAGCGTGCAGTTGCAGAAGGGGCTGGGTTAGTGGTGCTGTTCGAAGGTTGGAATGGTGCCGGAAAAGGCTCACGCATATCTGACCTTATGTACAATTTAGATGCACGTGCAACCAGTGTGTATGTTTCTCCCGATATTAATTCTCAGGAAGTGAAAGATTTTGCGGGACATAATAAGGGTGTTTCTGGCTTTTTCCCTATGATGCAGGAATATTGGAAAGCGCTAGGCGAGCGCGGGCATATCACATTTTATGATCGCGGCTGGTATACAAAGGCAATGCAGCTAATGATGGCGAAATCAGAGGCTGAATTGTTGCTTCCGCAGGGTGGCACACGGCATTATCTAGAGTCTATAAGCGACTTTGAGCGTCAACTGACGCGCGATGGTTATGTGGTCGTGAAATTCTTTGTACATGTGTCGAAAAAGGCACAAAAGAAACGCCTTGATAGATTGTATGACGATAAAGCTACTCGTTGGCGTGTGCCTGATAAAAAGCTGGCAAGTGTGAAAGATTATGAGAGCGCCTATAAGCTATACGATAGGCTTCTAGAAGGATCGAATTACGATTTTGCGCCATGGGTGTTGGTGAATGGCGAAGATAAGCGAAGTGCAAATTTGCTAATTGCGCGTACTTTAGTAGATGCACTAGAGAATGCACTTGCCCGCAAACAAGAGGCTGCAAATAAAGCGGCGGAGCAAACAGAAGCGCTGAAAACGAAAACTAAAGCTGCAATGGATGCGCAATCAGCAGGTGCGCAATATGAAGAAAATGATGCCAACCAAAAAGATGCTGAAGCGATTGCTATAGCTCAACATTCGTTTGCGCCGGCGCAGTCCCGTTTCGAAATAGTGGCAAATCATCCAACAGTAGACACCATGAAGCATAATTTAGTGCTACCTCAGAGCGAATACAAAAAAGAGCTAAAGCACTTGCAGTCTAAGCTGTTCAAACTTGAAAACCTTATGTTTCAGGCGCGTATTCCGTTAATTTTAATGTACGAGGGATGGGATGCAGCGGGTAAAGGTGGCAACATTAAGCGCGTTGCTCAGGCTTTAGATGCGCGTGCCTACACTATATTCCCAAGTCCCGCGCCTACAAAGCCCGAATTGGCGCATCCGCACTTGTGGCGCTATTGGACTCGTCTTCCGAAGGCAGGGCATGTGGGAATGTACGATCGTTCGTGGTATGGGCGCGTGCTAGTTGAGCGAGTAGAGGAAATAACGCCGCCAGATGCATGGGCTGCCGGATACGATGAAATAAACGAGTTTGAACACGATCTGGTTGATTGGGGCGCAATTTTGTTGAAGTTTTGGGTGGATGTAAGCCCCGAAGAGCAGCTAGCGCGTTTTGAGGCTAGGGCGGCAGACCCTGCAAAGCAGTGGAAAATAACGCCTGACGATTGGCGTAACCGCGAAAAGTATCCGCAATACAAAAGCGCAATAGATGACATGTTCCGTCTAACAAGTACAAGTTATGCGCCGTGGACGGTGCTGGAAAGCGACGATAAGCGCTATGCTCGCGTAAAGGCGCTGCGAATAATAGTTGGCGCATTAGAGGAGAGACTTAATTAGTGGTGTCAAACCAATATGAGCAATTATGATCTTGTACCAATAGCAGATGTGCTTATGGCAATGAGCGGCGGCGTGGATAGCACAGTTGCCGCATTTCTTCTTCTCGAAGAGGGCTATAAGACTGCGGGCGCTACAATGAAGTTGTTTGACGATCAATTAATTGGAGAAGATATAGAATCTGGTTGTTGTTCGCTTGATGATGTTATGGACGTTCGTAATGCCTGCGCAAAGCTTGGTATTGAGCATTTTGTATTCAACATGAAAAAGCATTTCAGGCACGACGTTGTAGACAGGTTTTGTGATGCGTATATCTCGGGATTAACTCCGAATCCGTGTATTGATTGCAATAGGTATCTCAAGTTTGAGGCTTTGCAGCAGCGACGGCGGGAGCTGGGAGCTACTTATGTGGCAACAGGTCATTATGCGCGCCGGCATTTTGATGAAGCAACGGGGAAATGGCAACTTTTGCGCGCCACCGACAAGACCAAAGATCAGAGTTATGTGTTGTACCACTTAACTCAAGACGACCTTTCTCATATGTTGTTTCCCATTGGTCATTTAACTAAGAATCAAGTTAGAGAAATTGCTCATGAACAAAGGTTCAATAACGCAGATAAAAGCGAAAGCCAAGACATTTGTTTTATACCAAATGGAAACTATAAAGATTTTATTGAGCGATATAAGGAATTAAACGGGCGCGATTCGCTATTTCAGCAGGGCGATATAGTGGACATTGAAGGCAAAAAACTTGGATGCCACAACGGTCTTATAAATTACACGATTGGACAGCGGCGCGGTATAGGTATTGCAAGCAAAGAGCCGTTATATGTTTTGGAAAAGAACTTAGCCAACAATCAGCTTGTTGTTGCGCCGCAAAGCGCACTGTTTGAGAGTGAAGCTTATCTTAGTGATGTGAACATAATTTCTGGCAATTACACTGAGAGAGCATTTGTTGGTGAAGTTAAGGCGGGATATAGGCAAGCCCCAGTGGCGGCGCGTATAGAGATTGCGAAAGATAGAACGGCGCATGTTCACTATGACGCGCCCCATATTCGTACTGCGCCCGGGCAGTCAATTGTGTTTTATGTTGGAGATTGCGTTGTTGGTGGCGGTGTTTGCTGTAACAAGAATTAAGGGTGTATAGAAAGATTAATTTATTGACTGGAAACCAATTTGTAAGTTATCGCAACAAGCTTATTACAACAAGCACGATTTGAAACAAGACGATATGAGTAGAGCATTGTGAGCCCCTGCTTCATGTTCGAAAGCAGATTTTATGCCCGAAGAGCTGGTTGATAAATCGCATAAAGTGACAGGGGCAGAGGGCAGCGCTGAATCTGAAAATAGCAATAAGAATATAATTCCTTTCGAAATAGAAGCCCTAATTGCGGAAGATTATGACCTTTCAAAGCGCGAGCAAGAAATATTACATCTATTGCTTGCAGGTCATACTATGTCTGTAATCGCTGATAAGCTGTTCATTTCAAAGAATACGGTTAAGTCTCATTACTATCATATGTATCGCAAGCTTGGTGTGAATTCTAAGCAAGAAGTAATTGATATTCGTGATAAGTATGTGTTGGAAAAACGTAACGAATAATGAATACCGATCTGATTAATTAATTGTTTGTACGGTGTTTAGCTTTCTGGTTGGGAAATTTTGTGCCAGATAAAGCCATAGCGCTTAGGCGGCATCTGCGCGGTTAAGCTTGTCGGCGCAGCGGCGCAGACGCTTAATTGTGGACTGGTCAATTTCTGTAAGTTGTTTGTTGTCGGTTCGCTGGCATTCTTCGGCTTTTAAGCATGCACGCAGGAATGATTCGTCGTCTTCAGTTAGCATAGATGCTTCCCGTGCTGTGCTAAAACACACGTCTATATCTGTAGAATCTCCTACGCGCCAAAGCAGAAGCCGTACTAATCTAGCTTGACCTATGAATTGTCTTGTTAATGAAACTTCTGCCATTGCTATTCCATTCGTTCGTTGTGTATTTTATATTCTTGGGGGTATATGAGCGTTTTTAAGATATGTACATGGGCATCGGAGTCGTTCAGACACGGCACATACACGAAACTGTCAGGGCTTGCGTCTTGGTTGATTCTGAGGTAATTCTGCCTGAGAGTTACTTCTATGTCGTGGAGTGTTTCGAGACAATCAATTGAGAAGTTCGGAGCCACTACGAAGAGTTTCCCGACGCTCTTTTGTAGGTGCTGTAGTGCTTCGGTAGTGAAAGGGCCTACCCACTTGCGACTGTCGAAGCGACATTGGAACCCGATGCGCCAGCAATCAGGTGCGAGATATAGCCTGTTGGCGATTTCGGCTGCTGTGACTTTTGCCTGTTCGGCGTATGTGTCACCTGCGGCAACGTCGCGCATGGGAATGGAATGGAAAGCTATCATCAGCTTATCGTTTTTGGAGAATCCGGCGGCTAGTACGGAGTTGGCTACAGCATCCAGATAAGCTTCCTGCTCCCAATAATTCTCAACAAATGTTAGCTTTGGGTTCCAGTTCAGTTTGGCGAGCGCAGCATTGAGCTTGTCTTTGACAACCCCTGTGGTGGAATACGCGCTTTGCGGGTAGAGGGGTATTGCTATAAGCTGATCGCAGCCGGCATCGCGCAGTTCGCGAAGTGTGTCTGGCATAGAGGGCGAGCCGTAGCTCATAGTTTCCTTGACAATACATTCGTCCAGATTGTTCTCAAGCTTGCGGGCAAGAGAAGCCATACTTGCAGACAAAGGGGACCCCTGAGTAGTCCAGATGCTCTGGTATTTCTCGGCTGACGCTACTGAACGTTTCGGCAATATAAACGCACCAAGAATCGCCTTCCACAGAATCGGGTTCATAGGGCGGATTCTCGGGTCGTTCAAAAACTCGCGCAGGTAGATGCGGACGGCATCTGGCGTGGGAGCGCTGGGGCTGCCAGTGTTTGCTATGAGTATGCCAAGCTTGTCCATGCATCTCCTTGCAGATTGGTCTGTTGGGTAGAGATTGTTTTCCGTCGATAATAGGATGGTATCATGTAGTAGGCATTTGCGTGTTGTGTCTTGTGGGGAATGTCTCGGTCAGTGCGTCTGGGATCGGAGAGTGTGTAGTGGGCGACTTCTCGGACAAAGTCTATAATATAACGTCTCGTATTCCGCGTGGGAAGGTGGCTAGTTACGGTCAGATCGCGCGGCTCATCGGGCAGCCGCGCAAGTCACGCTTCGTCGGATTCGCCATGCATTCGAACCCGCGTCCCGGCACAGGACCAGAAGATATCCCCTGTCACCGCGTGGTATTTAAAGATGGTGCGCTGTGCGAGGGCTACGTCTTCGGTGGACCGAACGAGCAGAAAAAGATGCTTGAGGCTGAGGGCGTGATCTTTGTTGATGATACCCACGTCGATATGGAGAAGTGCCAGTGGAACGGACGCGATGGAATTGAAGAAGACGGCTCACTTCCCGTTATGCCGCCCGCAGATTTCGATTGGAAGGCTGAGCTAGGGGAAGATCTCTAAGAAAGAAAGCGCTAATCACTTTCACCAACTTTGCGTGTACGGGCTGAATATGGAACATGTCAGCATTGAAGCAACAATAGATATGCACAATAAACATAATAAAATTATATGGTATAGTTATATATACTTAATAAACCATAGAAATATTAAGATTAACATTATGAAAAGAAATGCACAGGATTGGGAAACGACGCTTGGTCAGCGCCTGAAGAGGCATCGCCTCGATATGAATATGACGCAAGACGAGGTCGCGTCTCGTTCGGGGTTGACGCAAGCGACCATAGCAAAGCTCGAGAGAGGTGACGGCTCGCGTCTCTTGACGCTCATTAAGGTGATGAAGGTGCTTGGCATAGAGGAACAGCTTGATCTGATCGCGCCTGCCACACCCATCAGTCCGATTCAATTGAGGCAATATGGAAAGCAAAGGAAGCGCGCAAGATCCAAGGGTGCACAGGGAAGTACAAAGGCGGAGTAGCTATGGCGTATAAGCCTGTTTTTGGGATCGATGTTATCTGCTGGGGCAAACGAGTGGGTGCGCTGGAGTTCAAGCCATCTGTGTGTGCTTGCTAACCTCGATTTCAATATGGTAGGTACGTTCAGTACTGTGCAGCTGTTCGAGGTTGCAATTGACTTGGGGCTTGACTTGGATGCTCTCGATGAGCTTTTTGACAGAGTGGTGTTCAATGTGTGTATGACCAACAACGATGACCATACGAAGAACTGGTCGTTTTTGCTTCCAGAAGGGGGCAGCTGGCAGCTTGCTCCTGCTTACGACCTGACTTATGCGTATGCAGAGAACAATCCTTGGTTGTCCCAGCATTTCTTGTCTGTTAACGGAAAGTTCACGGGAATAGATCGCAGCGATTTGCTTCGGTTGGCCGAGCGCTTCAGTATCTCGGATCCGTATGCGCGGATCGATCGTATGGTTGATATTGCGGAGAGTTGGTCCGAGTTCGCGGAAAGAGCCGGTCTTGCGGCGCAGAGGGCAGACGAAATAGGCGTCACCATTAGTCAGAGCAGCAGTCTTTTAAAGTAGACTTAAAGGCCTCAAAGCAGTTTGTTATGCGATTTGCGCAAAAGGGTGTAGCGTCGCGTAAGCTGCCTGATCTACCCGAACAGGTAATATGAATACTTAAGAATCTATAGTTTAGCTAAGAACCCCTTCTGGCTTAGAAACTGTCTTAGCGTTCGCTAGCTAAATATCATGAATAGACCAAGCATAAGACCAACAAGAAAAGAGAATGCTGGAATGCGTGAGCGGTACATGAGATATGCCTCGGGCAGAATTTCGCCGAATACGACGTATAGCATCGCGCCCGATGCAAATCCCAAACTAATGGTAAGACCGAGTGGTCCTATGTCGCCAAGCCACAAGCCAAGCCACGCACCGAAGAGCGTTGGCAGACCGCATAGCGCAGTGAGCAGAACCGCACGCAGCCTACTCATACCGCCGCTGATAAGAGGCACCGAGACAGCCATGCCCTCGGGAATGTTATGCAGACCGATAAGGACGGCCATGATCATGCCTGTACCGAGCATGAGATTATCCGAGATGACAAACCCTGCGCCAATTGTCATACCTTCTGGGACATTATGTAACGCAATTGCGCATGCCATAACAATGCCAGCCACTACGAGCGATCCACGCGAATCGCCCGCACGCTTGTGCTCAGCATAGTGATCGGCATGCACGAGTTCATCGATGTCGTCATGTGCCTGAGGATGACCTTCATTCGCCGTGTGCTGCACTTCCCGAACGGTGCGCCGGTCGATAATGTAGTTGAGCGCGTATACAACTGCAACGCCAAACGCTACGGAAACAACAACAAGCAAGACTCCCATATTGAAGAGCTGGTTTGCAGCTTCAACGCCCTCAGCTAATAGCTCGAAGCACACCATGGCGGTCATAACACCACCAGCGAATGCTAAAAGCAGACTGATGGTGCGGTTCGATCCGTTCTTGAACAGCGCGCCTATAAGCCCGCCGATACCCGTACCGCCTGCGCCGGAAAGCAACGTCACAATGGTGACGAACCAAAACGGGTCTATCATCGCGCGCTATTCCTTCCTAATTTGACTGCTCGCGGAGTATGTGTTCGCGAGTGTTTGGATGGTTATTTAGATTGCAGAGTATAGCGCGATAGGTTTGTGTTGTTTATCACATACTAGAGAAACTTTGCTCTTGTGAAAACATTGTTCTTGGGAAAAGCGAAATTGTTGCTTATGGCGACAAGTGGGTTGCGTATAGGAATCGCCCTTCGTTCATTGATGGGACGTGGGTTGTGAATTGCGGTTTAGGCGAAGTTGCAGAAGAAGAGTCCCGGGAAATGGATGCGATTTCCTTCGATGCCCGCATAGCCTCTCAAAGTGCTCTTGTCGGCAGTCGTATAATCAATCGCATGACCAAGCGCCAAGGGAAAATAACCGCACCGTCCAATCTCAACATCCAGGAGCACGAGATGGCTACTTGACTCCCAGAGGATGAAAGGTGCGTCCGATGCCGAAATCGAAAGGCAGCTGCGCAAGTTATACCCACACGTCAAAGCCGTCAAGCGTTTGTGGTTTATAAATCGTGATCGAGAGATCATTGACATCAAATAGCGTCCGCAGTTACCATATTAAGCACAAAAGCCCCCGAACGGTGAGGAATCACCCCTTCCGGGGCTTTCGTATTCTATCTGCTACCCAGCGGACGCGCATCTGCCATAAGCCACGGCGCTTGAGTCTAGCGAGTCGTCCGCTTGCCCATGATGCACGGCTCGTATTGCGCCACATCGTCGATGCCGCGGCGTGCCAATGCCGCAAAGGAAGTTGGCTGGCGCGAAAAAGGGCTCCGAGATAACCCGAAGCCCTTGAGGTTCCTGGTGGAGCATATGGGGATCGAACCCACGACCTCGTGATTGCGAACCACGCGCTCTTCCAAGTCATTTGCATACGTATCTAGTTTATAAAAGTAATTTCGACGGCAATCGGTCAATTCAGATACACAATGATTCAAACAGATTCCAAGAGATTGAAGTTTCACTGAAAACATGGTATAAACTAAACATATTCTGGGCTGGTCGAAAGACCCTGGTCCACCCTAAGGCGGGGATATTTCCCCGCCATTTTAATGTATAAGGAGCATATGGCAGATTTAAGCGTGTTCATAGATGAATCCGGCGACTTCGGAGTCTACGAAAAACATGCTCCATATTATCTGATTACGCTTGTTCTTCATGACCAAAGTAAGAGCATCTCTGAACAGGTTGCATATTTAAAGCAGCATCAGAACGAGAGAAGCATATAGCTGCCTTTAATATGAGTAGAACATTCATATGACCAGTTTTCTTGTCAAGGACAAATAATCGCCTAGCCTGTCTGGCCGGACAGGCTAGGCGATAACCCATCGTTGCTTGCCTCCAATTTCAGACGTGTTTACCA